>NZ_QUCY01000006.1:33613-85898 GCF_003474385.1 Eggerthella sp. AM16-19 | reverse complement strand
TGCGCTTCTTGCTGTTTATCGACGGTTTTCCGAGGTTGCGTGCGGAAACGGCTTTCGCACCTACTGCCCGTTATGCGCGCAGGAACGCCTCGTATCCGCGTTCGGCCTCGTAGATGTCGGCTTTGCTGGTGGCCTCCCAGGGGCTGTGCATGGAGAGGACCGCCACGCCGGAGTCGATAACGTCCATGCCGTACTTGGCGGGGATGTACGCGATGGTCCCGCCGCCGCCGGCGTCGACCTTGCCCAGCTCGCAGGTTTGGAACTGCACGCCGGCGTCGTCCATGATCTTGCGGATGCGCGCCATGTACTCGGCGCGGGCATCGTTGCTGCCCGACTTGCCGCGAGCGCCCGTGTACTTGTTGAACACCAGGCCGTGACCCAGGTATGCGCTGTTCTTCGCCTCGAACACGCTGGCGTAGGCGGGGTCGAGGCCTGCGGAGACGTCGGAGGAGAGCATGGCGGATGCGGCCAGTGCACGGCGCAGCGGCAGCATGCCGCCCTCGCCGGCAAGCTCCATGATCTCGGCGATGGTGTTCTCGAAGAACTGCGAGGCCATGCCCGTGGCGCCCACGCTGCCGATCTCCTCCTTGTCCACGAGCACGCACACGGCGGCGCGGTCGAGCTCCTCGCCGGCGACGGCTAGCTGCGCTACCAGCGAGGTGTAGGCGCACACGCTGTCGTCCTGGCCGTAGCCCAGCACCATGCTGCGGTCGAAGCCCAGGTCGCGGGCGCGGCCGGCGGGCACAACCTCAAGCTCGGCGGACAGGAAATCCTCTTCCTCGATGCCGTATTTGTCGGCAAGCAGCTTCAGGGCGAAGGCCTTCACGGGGTCCTTCTGCTCCTTGGCCTCGCCATCCTCGTCGCGCACCACCAGCGGGCGGTTGCCGACCAGGATGTCAAGCGCCTCGCCTTCAACGACCTCGTTGGCCTTCTTGCCCATCTGCTGGTTCGCCAGGTGGATGAGCAGATCGGAGATGCAGAAAACGGGATCGTCGGCGTCCTCGCCGATCTTCACGTCCACCACGCTGCCGTCCTTCTTGGCGATCACGCCGTGCAGCGCCAGCGGGACGGTGACCCATTGATAGTGCTTGATGCCGCCGTAGTAATGGGTGTCCATGAAGGCCAGCTCGCTGGATTCGTACAGCGGGTTCTGCTTGACGTCCAGGCGCGGGCTGTCGATGTGCGCACCAAGGATGTTCATGCCGTCGGTCAGCGGGCGGGCGCCCAGCTGCACCAGGATGACGGCTTTGTTGCGCATGGTCGCCCACACCTTGTCGCCAGGAGCAAGCTTGCGGCCTGCGGAGATGGCGGTGTCCAGGCTTTCGTAGCCGGCGGCCTCGGCGCTGCGGATGGCTGCGGCGGAGAACTCGCGCTCGGTCTTGTTCTCGGAGATGAAGTCGATGTAGCCGGCGGCGAGCTGCTCGAGCTCGGCCAGCTGGTCCTCATCGTAGCGTTTCCACGCGGATTCGCGTTCCATATACGCTCCTTGCATTCGGGGATCGTTGCTCGCTGACGATAGTACGCCAACCGGGGCGGGCATGCTAGGCGGGGAAGGGGCGCAACGGGGAAAGCCAACAACTGCGCTGGCTGTGTTTGTGGTTTGCGGAGAAGGTAACGGATTCCACGCATTTCGCGAAAACGGGCAGATGGGGCGCGCGGCAGGGGGATAATCATAGCGATTGTCTTCAAATTCGAAAGGCGGCTGCATGCTGCAACTGATAAACGTGTGCAAGTCCTACACCACTGCGGACTTCACGCAAACCGCGCTCGATCACGTGTCAGTGGCCTTCCGCGACAACGAGTTCGTGGCAGTGCTGGGGCCTTCGGGCTCGGGCAAGACCACCATGCTCAACATCATCGGCGGCCTCGACCATTATGACGGCGGCAACCTGCTCATCGACGGTGTGTCCACAAGCGATTACAAGGACCGCGATTGGGACGCGTATCGCAACAACCGCATCGGCTTCGTGTTCCAGGCCTACAACCTTATCCCGCACCAGACCATCCTGGAAAACGTCGAGCTGGCCCTCACGCTTTCCGGTGTGTCCCGGGTCGAGCGCCGGCAGCGCGCTATCGAGGCGCTTGGCCGCGTGGGACTTGCCGAGCACGTGAGCAAAAAGCCCAGCCAGCTTTCCGGCGGTCAGATGCAGCGCGTTGCCATCGCCCGTGCGCTTATCAACGATCCCGAGATCTTGCTGGCCGACGAGCCCACGGGCGCGCTCGACTCTAAGACCAGTGTGCAGATCATGGACCTGCTCACCGAGATCGCCGACGACCGCCTGGTCATCATGGTTACGCATAACCCCGAGCTGGCGCAGCGCTACGCTACGCGTATCGTCACCTTGGCCGACGGCGTCATCCGTGACGATACCCGCCCGTTCGACCCGGCGGCCGAGAATGGCCCGCGCCGCGCCGCGAAGCAGGCTCGCCGCACCAGCATGTCGTTCCTCACGGCGCTCTCCCTGTCGTTTAAGAACCTGCTCACGAAGAAGGGCCGCACGCTCATGACGGCGTTTGCGGGCAGCATCGGCATCATCGGCATCGCCGCCATCTTGTCGCTGGCCAACGGCGTGAACAGCTACATCGCCAATGTGGAAGAGGAGACGCTTTCCGAATACCCGTTGCAGATCCAGGACCAAGGGTTCGACATGACCAGTATGATGGGGCTGGGTAGCGGTTCGGATGGCTCGTCGTCGGAGAAGGCCCAGGACGACGCATCCGATGACGATTCGGGTAAGCTCGTGCACGAGTCGAAGATGATCGCGAGCACCTTCGACAGCATCGGCAGCAACGACCTTGCGTCGTTGAAGAAATACCTTGACTCGGGCGAATCGGGCGTGGAGCCGTATGTGAGCTCCATCGAGTATGGCTACAGCGTCACGCCGCAGATCTTCAGCTCCGACACGTCGGGCGGCGCGCATCAGGTGAACCCGGACAAGTCGTTCGCCAGCATCGGCCTGGGCTCCTCCACGGCTTCGAACGGCATCATGTCGTCGATGATGAGCACCAACATCTTCTACAAGCTGCCCGACAACATGGGCATGGTCGAGGGCCAATACGACGTTATGGCAGGCCATTGGCCCGAAAACTACGACGAGATCGTGCTGGTGCTCACCCCGGGCGGCAGCGTGAGCGATTTCATGCTCTATTCCATGGGCCTGCGCGACCACGCCGAGCTCGAGAGCATGGTACGCGCCTTCGCCAACGAGGAAGCCGTCAATGCGCCGAGCGACAGTCTGTCGTTTTCCTACGACGACCTGATGGGCGTCACCTTCAAGCTGGTGAACGCCGCGGACTTCTACCAGCGCGATAACGAATACGGCGTGTGGAAGGACAAATCCGGCGACGACGCCTACATGAGGAACCTGGTGGACAACGGGGAAACGTTGAAGGTCGCGGGCGTCGTGAAGCCGAAGGAGGGCGCGAAGATCACCTCCCTGCAAACGGGGCTGTACTACCCCTCAAGCTTGGTGAACCACCTGATCGACCAGGCGGGGAACACCCAGATCGTGCAGGACCAGAAGGCGAACCCGGCGACGAACGTGATCACGGGCAAGTCGTTCGCCGATGAGGAAAGCGACCAGAAAAACGGCAACGCCTTCGATATGTCAAGCCTGTTCACCATCGACGGGCAGAAGCTGCAGAGCGCCTTCACGTTCGATCAGAGCGCGCTGGCCGCGGGGCTGCAGGGAGCCGATCTGGGCGCCAGCATGGATTTGTCGGGCATGAACCTGGACCTTTCCAGCTTGCCCGCCTTCGATGCGTCCTCCATCAGCATCGACCCGAGCGCCATCGACGTAAGCAAGCTGAACCTTGACTTCAGCGGGCTGGACATCAGCTTCGACGGCGTGCAGCCCACCATCAAAACCGATGCGCTCACCGCCGGCATCATGGACATCGTGAAGGGGTATCCCGCGTGGCTGGCGGCGCATCCGGAATATGCGGGCGGCGGTATCGATGCGGCTGTGGCGGCGTATCTGGCCGATCCAGCCACGCAGGCGGCGATGCAGCAGGTCATCGCTGGTTCCATCGACTTTAGCGGCATGTCGGGCCAGATCGAGCAGCAGCTGCGCGATCAGCTTTCGCAGCAGATCGGCCAGCAGATTCAGCAACAGCTGCTCCCAGCGTTGACGCAGGCCATCTCCTCGCAGCTGCAAACGCAGCTCGGCGCCGCTATGCAAACGTATATGCAAAGCGCCATGTCGCAGGTGATGACCCAGTTCGCAAGCGCGATGCAGCAGCAGGTGTCCGCCGCGATGAACTCGTATATGACCAGGCTTGCCGGCAACATGTCCAGCGCCATGGGCATCGACCAGTCCGCGTTCGCCGACGCCTTCCAGATGAACATGGACGAGAACGAGCTTGCCGAGCTCATGGCAAGCCTCATGTCCACCGAGCAGTCCAGCTACGACAATAACATGAAGAAGCTGGGCTGGGCCGATTACGCCAAACCTGCCAGTATCGACATCTATCCGAAGGATTTCCCCAGCAAGCAAAACGTCATCGACATCCTCGACAGCTACAACGACCGCATGGAGTCGAACGGCGAAGAGGGCAAGGTGGTCAGCTACACCGACATCGTGGGCGCGCTGATGAGCTCGGTCACCACCATTGTGAACATGATCAGCTACGTGCTGGTGGCGTTCGTGGCCATCTCGTTGGTGGTCAGCTCCATCATGATCGGGGTGATCACCTATATCAGCGTGCTCGAGCGCAAGAAGGAGATCGGCATTCTGCGCTCCATCGGCGCCAGCAAGGGCGACATCAGCCGCGTGTTCAACGCTGAGACCATCATCGTGGGCTTCACGGCCGGCGTCATCGGCATCGGGCTGACCGCGCTTGCCTGCATTCCCGCCAACGCCATCGTGTACTCGCTGTTCGACGTCCGCAATGTGGCCATCCTGCCCTGGCAGGCGGCGGTGGTGCTCGTGGGCATCAGCGTGCTCCTTACGTTCCTGGCGGGCCTGATCCCCTCAAGCGCCGCCAGCCGAAAGGACCCGGTCGAGGCCCTGCGGTCGGAATAGGACGACCGTGTTCGGTAACGTTTCTGGCGGTAGGCTCCGCTTTCCGCTACACTGCAAGGGTTGATTGTGAGCGCCCGGCGTATCGCTACGCCGGGCGTTTTTTGCGTTACGCGTGCCACGGCGCGCGGTTTGGAGGACGAATGGAACGCGAGAAGTTCGGAACCCGACTTGGGTTCATCCTGGTGAGCGCGGGTTGCGCCATCGGCCTGGGCAACGTGTGGCGATTCCCCTATATCACGGGCGAGTACGGCGGCGCGGCGTTCGTGATCATGTACCTGGTGTTCCTGGCCATCTTCGCGCTTCCGGCCCTCATCATGGAGTTCGCCGCCGGCCGCGCAAGCCAGCGCTCCATTGCGCGCAGCTACGACGTGCTTGAGCCGGCGGGCACGAAATGGCATGCGTTCAAGTGGCTGGCGCTTGCCGGCAACTACCTGCTCATGATGTTCTACACCACTGTGGGCGGCTGGATGCTCGCCTTCGTGGTGAAAAGCGCCTCGGGCGAGTTCGTGGGTTTGGAGAGCTCTCAGGTGGCAGACGTTTTCAACGGCATGCTGGCCGATCCGGTGCAGCTTGCCGTGTATATGCTCATCATCGTGGGCGTGGGCGTGGGCGTCACGCGCGCCGGCGTGCAGAAGGGCGTGGAGCGCGTGACGAAGGTCATGATGATGGCCTTGTTCGTAGTGCTTGTGGCCCTGTGCGTGCGCGCGGTCACGTTGCCGGGCGCGGCCGAGGGCTTGCGTTTCTACCTGATGCCCGATTTCGGCAAGATGTTCGCCGGCGCCACGCTGGCCGAGCAGCTGGCAACCTTTGGCGATGCCGTGTACGCCGCCATGGGTCAGGCCTTCTTCACCGTCTCGGTCGGCATGGGCGGCATGTCCATCTTCGGAAGCTATATCGGCAAGGACCACACGCTCACGGGCGAGGCGGTGCGCGTGGCCGGCCTCGATACGCTCGTAGCGCTGATGGCGGGCCTCGTCATCTTCCCGTCCTGCTTCGCGTTCGGCGTGGAGCCAGGTTCGGGTCCGGGCCTGGTGTTCATCACGCTGCCCAGCGTGTTCAACGAGATGCCGTTCGGCCAGCTGTGGGCCGTGCTGTTCTTCGTGTTCATGACGTTCGCCGCGCTGTCCACGGTCATCGCCGTGTTCGAGAACATCATGAGCTTCACCATGGACCAGTGGGGGACGCCGCGCAAGAAGGCGTGCCTGGTCAACGGCGTGCTGCTGGCGGTGCTCAGCATGCCGTGCGTCCTGGGCTTCAACGTGCTGGCGGGCTTCACGGTCCCGGGCATCGGCGACATCCAGGCCATCGAGGACTTCCTGGTGTCGAACAACATCCTGCCGTGGGGCGGCCTGCTGCTGGTGCTGTTCTGCACGCGCAAAAGCGGCTGGGGCTGGGAAGGCTTCCTGGCAGAGGCCGACACGGGCAGCGGCCTGAGGTTCCCGCGATGGGCGCGCGGCTACGTGACCTACGTCATTCCCGTGGGCATGCTCATCGTGTTCGCCATGGGTTATGCCCCCATCATCGCGAAATGGGCGGGTCTTGGCTGATAAGGCTTTGAAATCGCATATCGCACCTGGTAGGACCGCTGGGGAACCGGCGGTCCTTTTCGTTGCCCGAGGCGCTGTTCTCCGTGCGTTTCTCCACATTCTCCGCTATTTGCCGGCCCGCCCTCGCAATCGAGCCGTCGGCGTGACTATAATGGCTAGCAACGAAAATCCCGTTGCGAGAGAAGGAGCCGTCTCCCATGGCTTATTATTACGACGAGCCGTCACGTACGTTCAACGAGTATCTTCTGGTACCTGGTCATACGCCTGCTACGTGCGTTCCGGCGTCGGTGAGCCTGAAAACCCCGTTGGTCAAGTACCGCAAGGGCCAGGAAGAGTGCCCGCTTTCGCTCAACATCCCCATGGTCAGCGCCATCATGGCCGCCGTGTCCGACGACAACATGGCCGTCGCCCTGGCAACCGAGGGCGGTCTGAGCTTCATCTACGGCAACCAGACCATCGAGCAGGAAGCCGCCATGGTCGCCCGCGTGAAGAACTACAAGGCCGGTTTCGTCGAGTCCGACGCCAACCTTTCCCCCGACATGACGCTTAACCAGGTTGTTGCCCTGAAGGAGCAGACGGGTCATTCCACCATGCCCGTCACCGACGACGGCTCTGCTCACGGCAAGCTGCTCGGCGTCGTTACCGAGCGCGACTACCGCCTGTCCCGCATGACCGGCGAGGAGAAGGTCTCCGAGTTCATGACCCCGCTCGAGAAGCTGGTCACCGCTTCCGAGAACACCTCCCTCAAGGTCGCCAACGACATCATCTGGGACCACAAGCTGAATTCCCTGCCGCTGGTGGATGCCGAGGGCAATCTGGTCTACATGGTGTTCCGCAAGGACTACGACAGCCACAAGTCCAACCCCAACGAAATGCTGGACAGTCACAAGCGCTACATCGTGGGCGCGGGCATCAATTCCCGCGACTACGCCGAGCGCGTTCCCGCGCTGGTCGAGGCGGGCGCCGACGTGTTGTGCATCGACAGCTCCGAGGGCTATTCCGACTGGCAGAAGATGACCATCGAGTGGGTGCGCGAGCACTACGGCGACTCCGTGAAGATCGGCGCCGGCAACGTGGTCGACGGCGAGGGCTTCCGCTTCCTGGCAGAGGCTGGCGCCGACTTCGTGAAGATCGGCATCGGCGGCGGTTCTATCTGCATCACCCGCGAGACCAAGGGCATCGGCCGCGGCCAGGCCACGGCAACCATCGAGGTGGCCAAGGCCCGCGACGAGTACTTCAAGGAGACCGGCATCTACGTGCCCATCTGCTCCGATGGCGGCATCGTCTACGACCATCACATCTCCCTGGCGCTGGCCATGGGCGCCGACTTCGTCATGCTGGGCCGTTACTTCGCCCGCTTCGATGAGTCTCCGTCGGCCAAGGTCATGGTCAACGGCACCTACATGAAGGAATACTGGGGCGAGGGTTCGGCCCGTGCCCGCAACTGGGGCCGTTACGACCTGGGCGGCAAGAAGAGCCTGTCGTTCGAGGAAGGCGTCGACTCCTACGTGCCGTATGCCGGCCCGCTTAAGGACAACATCGCGGTCACGCTGCTGAAGATCAAGTCTACCATGTGCAACTGCGGTGCGCTCACTATCCCCGAGTTCCAGGATAAGGCCAAGCTCACCGTCATCAGCTCCACCTCCATCGTCGAGGGCGGCGCGCACGACGTCGTGCTCAAGGACAAGGCTCCTTACGCCTCCAACATGCGCTAAGCTCGTCGGTTAACTAAACGAAAGCCTCGCCCGGTTCGTGCCGGGCGAGGCTTTTTTGCTTGCGTGGCGTTTTGCGCACGCAGTTCTTGTGCAGGGCGAAGCTCGTGTATGGGCCGCTATCGCGCGGTCACGCCTTCGCTCTCCCCGATGATGCGATGCAGCTCCTCGATGTAACGGTCCAAAAGCTCGGAGGGCTTGCGTTCGTTGTGCATGATGTATCCAACGGTCATGCGCTCGTCGGTATCAAGCGGGATGCTGACGATGCCCGTATGCATTTCGCTCGAAAGCACGCCCGTGGAAAGCGTGTAGCCGTTGTAGCTGGTCAGCAGGTTGGAAAGCGTGCCGCGGTCGGAGATGCGGATGTTGCGCGAGTGCTCGACGTAGCTGAGCGGCTCCTCGGAGTAGTAGAACGAGTTCGCGGTTCCTTGCTCGAAGCTGTAGCGGGGCCATACGGTCAGCTCCTCGGGCCTGATGATGTCGCGTCCGGCCAGCGGGTGGTTCTCGCCCACGAAAACATGCACGCCCGCGTCGAACAGCGGGTAGAACGACACATCGGCGTCATCGAAGGCCTTCTGCATGACGCGTTGGTTGAAGGCATCTAGATACAGAATGCCCACTTCGCTGCGAAACGATCGCACGTCGTCGATGATCTCGGCGGTGGTGGTTTCCCGAAGGATGAAATCGAAGAAATCGCCCTCGCATTGCTCGACCACGTTCACGAAGGCCTCCACGCTGAAGGCGTAATGCTGGGTGGATACCGCCAGGCGCGCCTGGGGCTTTTCCTTATTGGCGTAGCGCGATTCCAGCATATTCGCCTGCTCGATGACCTGGCGTGCGTAGCCGAGCAGCTCGGTGCCGTCGTTGGTCAGCGTCACGCCGCGGTTGCTGCGCGTGAAGATGGAGATGCCGAGCTCCTGCTCAAGCTCCTTGATGGCCGTGGACAGGTTCGACTGCGACGCGTAAAGGTTCTGAGCGGCGGCGTTGATCGACCCGTATTCGGCAATGGCGATAAGGTAACGAAGCTGTTGAAGCGTCATGGTGCGTCCTTCGCGAAAGATAGCGTTGCAACGAATTGTAAGGCTCGGAGGTTGCAAATGCGGCGGCAAGATGAATTCACCATTTTCCCGTTGACCGTTTGGCAGGGCACCGGTAGAATGAAAAGCCGCGCATATGCGAAGTGGGCCTTTAGCTCAGTCGGTAGAGCAGGGGACTTTTAATCCCAAGGTCGTGGGTTCGATCCCCACAGGGCCCACCACTTTTTGCGCAGGGCCGCCATGGCGGTTTGAATGCACTGGGCCATCGTCCAACGGCAGGACTCTGGTTTTTGGTACCAGCTACCTAGGTTCGAATCCTAGTGGCCCAGCCATTTAACGTTTCAGCCTCCCGATCGGGAGGTTTTTTATTGCCCGAGAAAAGTCGGAACGCATGATTTCTTTTGCAATGCCCTTGACGCATCGCGGTAAAAGGGTATAGTTGCAAGAATCTGAACGCGAATCTCATCTCAATCATTCTCACGCGTTAAGCCGACAAGGCGGCTGCGCAATGCGCGAATACCTGGCGGCCTCGCCCAATCTCAGCGGCGAAGGCTGCGCGGCATCTAGACCGCACGCCTGACATGCAGGTATCGAAAAGCCACGAGCTCCTCTGGTCTTGTGCGCTTTATGTATTTTCCCTACACAACTCAATAAGTTTGGTATCATTCCGGATTGCTGCGAAAAGACGAGATTAGTTTGAAGGAGCACCGTTGACCAAGCAAGATGTTATCGAACTGGGTGGTAAGGTTCTCGAAGCCCTGCCGAACGCCATGTTCAAGGTGGAGCTGGAAAACGGCCACCAAATCCTGGCCCACATTTCCGGCAAGATGCGTATGCATTACATCAAGATCTTGCCCGGCGACAAGGTGACGGTCGAACTGTCCGTCTACGACTTGAACCGCGGGCGCATCACGTACCGTTTCAAGTAGTCTCAGCCCGCGCGCAAGCCGGCGCGCCAGTGTCCCCGAGAATAATCACCTGCGGCTGGGTGTGTACATATAGGACCGCATTAACCGAAAGGAAATTGAAATGAAGGTACGTCCTTCGGTCAAGAAAATGTGCGACAAGTGCAAGATCATTCGACGCCATGGCAAGGTCCTCGTTATCTGCGAGAACCCCCGTCATAAGCAGCGTCAAGGCTAGGAAGAAAGAGGAGATAAACCTATGGCACGTCTTGTTGGTGTCGACCTTCCTCGCGACAAGCGCATTGAAGTCGGCTTGACCTACATCTACGGCATTGGCCTGACCACGTCCAAGAAGATCTTGGCTGAGACGGGCATCAATCCGGACACGCGCACGAACGACCTCACCGAAGAGGATCTCGTCAAGCTGCGTGACTACATCCAGAACAACATCAAGGTGGAGGGCGACCTGCACCGCGAGGTGTCTCAGAACATCAAGCGCCTTATGGAAATCGGCTGCTACCGTGGCCTGCGTCATCGCAAGGGCCTGCCCGTTCGCGGTCAGCGCACCCACACGAATGCCCGTACCCGCAAGGGTCCCCGCAAGCAAATCGGCGGCAAGAAGAAGTAAGTAAGGGAGCTAAGAAGTGGCAACTAAGAAAAACGTGCGCACGCGCATCAAGCGCTCCGAGCGCAAGAACATTGCCGTTGGCGCTGCGCATATCAAGTCTACGTTCAACAACACCATCGTCAGCATCACCGATCCTCAGGGCAACGTGATCTCTTGGCAGTCCGCCGGTACCGTCGGCTTCAAGGGCTCCCGTAAGTCCACGCCGTTTGCCGCGCAGATGGCTGCTGAGGCTGCTGCCAAGACGGCTATGGAGCACGGCCTGAAGAAGGTCGCCGTGTACGTGAAGGGCCCCGGCTCTGGTCGCGAGACGGCTATCCGTTCGCTGCAGGCTACAGGTCTGGAAGTCGCTAGCATTCAGGACTGCACCCCCATTCCGCACAACGGCTGCCGCCCCAAGAAGCGTCGTCGCGTGTAACTGAAAGGATCTATTTACTATGGCTATCAATAGAACTCCGGTTCTTAAGCGCTGCCGCCAGCTGGGCCTGGATCCCGTCGTGCTGGGTTACAGCAGCTCCAAGACTTCCAAGCGCGAGCCCAAGCGTCGTCGTAAGGAATCCGAGTACGCGATGCAGCTTCGCGAGAAGCAGAAGGTCAAGTTCATCTACGGCGTGCTGGAGAAGCAGTTCCATGGCTACTTCAACAAGGCCAAGTCCATGCCGGGCATCACGGGTGACAACCTCATGATCATCCTGGAGTCCCGTCTGGACAGCGTGATCTTCCGTCTGGGCTTTGCCCGCACCCGTAAGGAAGCTCGTCAGATCGTGACCCACGGTCACATCACCGTCAACGGCCGCCGCGTGGACATCCCGTCCTACCGCGTCAAGGCCGGCGACAAGATCGCCGTTGCCGACAAGTCCAAGGAACTGCTGGTCATCAAGAGCGCTCTGGTTTCCAACGCCCGCTTCCAGGTTCCGGCTTGGCTTGAGGTTGACATCGAGAAGCTGCAGGGCAGCGTTCTGGCTCTTCCGACCCGCGATCAGATCGATCTCGACATCCGCGAACAGCTCATCGTCGAGCTCTACTCCAAGTAATCGCGCTAGTAAGGAGGCTTACCCAACATGACAGAGTTCATGAGGCCGACGGTAACAACGGAAGAAGTCAACGATACTGTTGCGCGTTTCATCGTGGAACCGCTGGAGCGTGGCTACGGCTATACGCTGGGTAACAGCATGCGTCGCGTTCTGCTGTCGTCTCTCGACGGCGCCAAGGCGACGGCCATCCAAATCGACGGTGTGCAGCACGAGTTCACCACGGCCGAAGGCGTTATCGAGGATATCACCGATATCGTCCTGAACGTCAAGGGCCTGGTCTTCTCGGCTCTCAATGACGACGTGGAAGAGGCCACGGCTCATGTTTCTGCCGAGGGTCCCTGCGTTGTGACCGGTGCGGACCTGCAGGTTCCCACCGAGTTCACGCTGATCAACCCCGAGCATGTCATCGCCACGGTTGCCGACGGCGGCCAGCTTGACATGACGGTGCGCATCGGTGTGGGCCGCGGTTACGTTTCCGCCGAGCGCAACAAGCGCACGGAGGATCCTATCGGCGTCATCCATGTCGACTCGCTGTTCTCCCCGGTTCGCCGTTGCACGATGAACGTGACCGACACCCGCGTGGGCCAGCGTACCGACTACGATAAGTTGGTTTTGGAGGTTGAGACGGACGGCTCCATCGAGCCTATCGATGCGGTCACCCGTGCTGCCAACATCATCAACCAGTACATGGGCGCGTTCCTCAGCCTGACCAGCACCCCCGAAGAGGAAGAGGGCGAAGTGCCGTCCATCTTCGCTCCGGAGGGTCAGGAGTCGAACGCCGAGCTGGACAAGCAGATCGAGGATCTGGACCTGTCCGTCCGCTCGTACAACTGCCTGAAGCGTGCCGGCATCCATTCGGTGCGCCAGCTGGTCGAGTTCTCCGAGAACGACCTGCTGAACATCAGGAACTTTGGTGCGAAGTCCATTGAGGAAGTGAAGGACAAGCTCATTTCCATGGACCTCAATTTGAAGCAATAGGAGAAACCTACCATGAGGCATAACTACAAGGGCCGCAAGCTGGGCACCGACTTTGCCCATACCAAGGCCATGAAGCGTAGTCTGGTGCAGGCGCTGTTCCTCAACGACCGCATCAAGACCATCGAGTCCCGCGCTAAGGAAATCCGCCCCGATGTCGACAAGATCATCACCTGGGCAAAGAAGGGCGACCTGCATAGCCGTCGTCTGGCCATCGCCGCGCTGGGCAACGACAAGGAACTGGTCCGCGAGATCTTCGAGAAGGTCGAGCAGGGCATGTTCGCCGATCGTCAGGGTGGCTACACCCGCATCATGAAGCTTGGCAACCGCAAGGGCGACAACGCTCCCATGGTCATCATGGAGCTCGTCACCGAGCCGGTGGCTAAGAAGGCTGAGAAGCCGGCTGCCAAGAAGGCTGCTCCGAAGAAGGTCGAGGCTGTTGAGGAGCCCAAGGCCGAGGAAGCTGCTGAGGCTGTCGAGGCTGCTGAGGAGAAGGCTGAATAAGCTTTTCGCCCCACATGCTATTTTGAAAGGACCCTTCGGGGTCCTTTCTTTTTGGGGCGATTTGCTTGTGGCATGCGTTTGGCTTCATCTTCGACATGCTTTGCAACCTAAGCATTCTTGAATGCTGCGCTATACTTCACGCATGCAATTACGAATTAACACGTATATCGACGGCGATTCCTTTGTTCACACCTGCGATGCTCGCGTAAAGGTGCTGTTGCTGTGCGCATATACTGCAACCGTTTTCTGGGTTGAAATGTGGGCCGGGCAGTTCTTGCTCGTGCTCCTGTGCCTGGTGCTTACTCTATCGGCCCGTGTCCCGCTTGGCCGTATGCTGGCCATGGGAATTCCCGTGTACATGATGGCGGCTCTCACCGTCTTGTTCGCGTCAATCAACGGCCAGGTGGGTTTTGCGTTGGGCTGCTTCTACGGCGTTCGGATGATCTTGCTTGTCCTTGGAAGCTTCATCGTGGTGCTCACCACCACGTCGACGGCGCTTACCGATGCGCTGCGGTCGTTCGTGTCCCCGTTGCGGGCCCTGCATGTGCCCGCAGATGACATCGCCATGGTGTTCAGCATGGCTATCCGCTTCATCCCCTTGATGGCTCAAGAGCTCTGCGCGATCCACGATGCTCAATTCTCGCGCGGCGCCTCGTTTCGCCGCGGCGGTCTGTGGCAACGCGTGTCGGCTTGGCCACCTGTGTTCATCCCGTTGTTTGTGGGCATGTTTCGAAGAGCCGATAAGCTGTCGGTTGCCATGGACGCCCGCTGCTATGGCATTCGGGGTGGCAGGCGAACCTCGCTGCGCGAATACCGTATGACACCCGCTTCGGTAGCCGCCCTAGCAGTCGGTCTAGGCCTTCTTGCTGTCATAGCGCTTTTGCTCTAGTCGTAGCGACGCTTCTCCAGCCGCCGCCTTTGCGCACAGACACGAATTCGGCCACGCTAAAGGCCGCTGCCTTCGCACGTTATGCATATTCGGCCATGGGGAGCGTGGCGCCATCGCTGGTCTCTAGCGATTGCCTCCGCGCACAGATGCATTTCGCCGTCCGCCTGCTGGTTCGCACATGTCGGGGCGGGCATGGTATCATTTGCCCGTATGGCCTGGTGCAAGGCGCCGGGCGCAAAAGGAAACATCCTACGAGGAGGCATTCAATGAGCGTCATCATCGATGTGTTCGGGCGTGAAATCCTGGACTCTCGCGGCAACCCCACGGTCGAGGTGGAAGTTGTGCTGGAGGATGGTTCCTTCGGTCGTGCGGCTGTTCCCTCCGGCGCGTCCACGGGCGCGTTCGAGGCCGTTGAGCTGCGCGACTGTGACAAGGAGCGTTATCTGGGCAAGGGCACGCTGGATGCCGTTGGCCATGTGAATGACGAGATCGCCGACGCGCTCGTCGGCTTCGAGGCCGACGATCAGCGCGCCATCGACGACGTTATGCTGGAGCTGGACGGCACGGACAACAAGGGCGCTCTGGGCGCTAACGCCATCCTGGGCGTGTCCCTGGCCTGCGCCAAGGCCGCTGCCGAGTCCGCCGGTCTTCCGCTATACAAGTATGTTGGCGGTGTGAACGGCCATATCCTGCCCACGCCTATGATGAACATCCTCAACGGCGGCGTGCATGCCGACAACAACGTCGACTTCCAGGAGTTCATGATCATGCCGGTGGGCGCTGAGTCGTTCGCCGAGGCGCTGCGCTGGTGCGCCGAGATCTACCACACCCTGAAGAAGGTCCTGCACGAGGCCGGTCTGGGCGGTGGCGTCGGCGACGAGGGCGGCTTCGCTCCGAACTTCACCACCAACGAAGAGCCGCTGCAGTACATCGTGAAGGCTTGCGAGGCGGCTGGCTACAAGCCCGGCGACGACATCATGTTCGCCATGGACCCGGCTTCCACCGAGTTCTATAACGCCGAAACCGGCAAGTACGAGCTGAAGGGCGAGGGTCGCGAGCTGACCAGCGCCGAGATGGTGGACTACTGGGCCGCGCTGGTCGAGAAGTATCCGATTATCTCCATCGAGGACGGCATGGCCGAGGAGGACTGGGACGGCTGGAAGCAGCTGACCGACCGCATCGGCGACAAGGTGCAGCTGGTGGGCGACGACCTGTTCGTCACGAACTCCAAGCGTCTGGCGAAGGGCATCGAGCTTGGTTGCGCGAACGCCATCCTCATCAAGGTCAACCAGATCGGCAGCCTGTCCGAGACGCTGGATGCCATCGAGATGGCCAAGCAGGCAGGTTACGCATGCGTGATGAGCCACCGTTCCGGCGAGACCGAGGACACCACCATCGCCGATCTTTCCGTGGCATTGAACACCGGCCAGATCAAGACCGGTGCTCCGTGCCGTAGCGACCGCGTTGCCAAGTACAACCAGCTGCTGCGCATCGAGGAGGAGCTTGACTCCCAGGCCCAGTACGCCGGCAAGAACGCTTTCTACAACATCAAGCGTTAACCGGGGCATCGCCGGTTCAGCATTGGCAAACACCATAGAGCATGCAAGCCGCTCAGGCGCGTCGTCCCGCTGTGGTTTGTGCGATCAGGGGTAAACCTTGATCGCGCGCTGCAAGCGGGTTCGGGCCGCCTGGGCGGCTTGTTGTTTTCCGGCGTCGGACACGCGATACCGGCGCAAAAACCGGATGAGGTTTCCCCAGGAGCCCGTTCGGCTTTCCTTGCCTGGGATGTTGCCGCTTTTTCCCCTCGTGAAAACGCGGGGCTGCTACAATGAACCCTATGTGTATTACCGCGTCAGCCAAGGAAGATGGACGATGAAACAGTACAACCCTCACGAGATCGAACCTCGTTGGCAGAAGGCTTGGGAAGATGCCGACCTGTACAAGGTCACGGAAGATCACGCCAAGCCCAAGAAGTACGTGCTCGAGATGTTCCCGTACCCGTCGGGCGACATCCACATGGGGCATGTGCGTAATTACACGATCGGCGACGTCATCGCCCGCTACTCCAAGATGCGCGGCTTCGACGTGTTGCATCCCATGGGTTGGGACGCGTTCGGCCTGCCGGCCGAGAACGCGGCCATCAAGCATCATAGCCATCCGGCGAAGTGGACCTACGCCAACATCGAGACCCAGAAGGCCAGCTTCAAGCGCATGGGCCTTTCCTACGATTGGGACCGCACCGTCGTGGCATGCGACCCCGAGTATTACCGCTGGGGTCAGTGGATTTTCCTGCAGTTCTGGAAGCGTGGGCTGGTCGAGCGCCGCAACTCGCCGGTGAACTGGTGCCCGAAGTGCCAAACCGTGCTCGCCAACGAGCAGGTCACCGAGGGCGAGTGCTGGCGTTGCCATAGCGCCGTCGAGAAGCGCGACCTGACGCAGTGGTATCTCAAGATCACAGACTATGCTCAGGAGCTTCTGGACGACCTGGACCAGCTGGACGGCTGGCCGGAGCGCGTCAAGCAGATGCAGGCGAACTGGATCGGCCGTTCCGAGGGCGCTGAAGTGAAGTTCACGCTGTGCGACAAGCAGGGCAATGCGCCCGAGAACCCCACGGAAGACGACCTGGTCACCGTGTTCACCACGCGCGCCGACACCCTGTTCGGCTGCAGCTTCTTCCTGCTTGCCCCCGAAAGCCCCATCCTGAAGGGCCTGGTCGAGGGTACGGAATATGAGGCCGCGGTCATGCAGGTGGTCGAGGACGCGAAGAAGATCACCGCAGTCGAGCGTGCGCAGGGCAACAAGGAGAAGCACGGCGCGTTCACCGGCCGTTATGTGGTGAACCCCATCAACGGCGAGAAGGTGCCCATGTGGGTCGCCGACTACATCGTGGCCGATTACGGCACCGGCGCGGTCATGGCAGTGCCGTGCGGCGATCAGCGCGACTTCGAGTTCGCCAAGAAATACGACCTGCCCATCATCCCCATCATCCTGGGCGATGGCGACCCGCTGTTCGAGCAGCTCAAGGACGAACAGGGTCGCGTGGTCACCAGCGTCGACTGGGAGGGCGCCATGGAGGCCGAGGGCCGACTGGTGCAGTCCGGCAAGTACACCGGCCTCACGGGCGGCAAGCACTCCGAGGGCGAGGAGGCCATCGTCGCCGACCTGGAGGCCATGGGCCGCGGCAAGCGCAAGGTGGAGTTCCGCCTGCGCGACTGGCTGATCTCCCGCCAGCGTTATTGGGGCAACCCCATCCCGATGATCTACTGCGACAAGTGCGGCCTGGTGCCGGTGCCGGAAGAGGACCTGCCGGTACGCCTGCCCGAGGACATCGACCTTTCCGCTGGCGAAACCTTGGCAACGCACGAGGGCTTCGCGAAGTGCACGTGCCCGAAGTGCGGCGGCGAGGCTCGTCGCGAGACCGACACCATGGACACGTTCACGTGCTCGAGCTGGTATTACCTGCGCTATACCGATCCGCACAACACCGAGCTTCCTTTTGACAGCGCGAAAACCAACCGTTGGATGCCGGTCGATCAGTACATCGGCGGCATCGAGCACGCCATCTTGCACCTGCTGTACAGCCGCTTCTTCACGAAGGTGCTGCGCGACTTGGGGATGCTGGACTTCGACGAGCCGTTCAAGAACCTGCTGTGCCAGGGCATGGTGCTCGACGAGCACGGTGACGTCATGAGCAAGTCCAAGGGCAACGTCATCTCCCCCGAGGAGATGATCGCGGGCTACGGCTGCGACGCCGTGCGCGCCTACATCCTGTTCATGGCCCCGCCCGATAAGGAGCTGCAGTGGAACGAGGACGGCTTGGCCGGCATGCACAAGTTCCTCAACCGCGTGTGGCGCATGGTCTACGACCTGATGGGCAAGGCAGATGAGGACACGCTGTATCAGCCGGGCGCGTCCGAGGCCGAGGCTGCAGCGGCTCGCAAGGTGCTGCTGCGCGAGCGTCATCGCGTTGCGGGCAAGGTTGTGGACGATTTCGACCGCAACAACTTCAACACCGCCATCGCCGCCATCATGGAGCTGGTGAACGCCGTCGGCGATTACCTGCGCAAGGTCGGCCCGGAGCAGCGTGCCGCATCCGCTGATGAGCAGGCGTTCGCGACCGAGGTCGCCAACGTGCTGGTTAGGCTGCTGGCTCCCATCTGCCCGCATATGACCGACGAGCTGTGGAATGATGCGCTGGGTTGCGAGGGCTCCATCCATACGCAGGAGTGGCCCGAGTTCGATCCTGAGAAGGCCAAGGCTGACGAGGTTGAGCTTGCCGTGCAGATCAACGGCAAGGTGAAGGCCCGCATCACGGTTGCCGCGGACGCCGATCAGGAGGCCGTGAAGGCAGTGGCGCTCGAGGCCGTGCAGGACGCTGTGGCGGGCAAGGACCTGAAGAAGGTCGTTGTTGTGCCCGGCCGCCTGGTGAACATCGTGGCGAAATAAAACGCTTGCACTGCGCTCAAAACGACCCGGAGGATGCTCCGGGTCGTTTTGTTTTCGGGGTTGGGTTTCGGTGGCGTTGTTGCGCCGTTCCAGCGAAACGCTTGCCGTGGGGTTTTGCCGTTTGCTATTGTCTGTTTCCTATGAGTAGCTCGAAGAAACATAAGGGATGCCTGAGGCGGGTGCTGGATATGGTGCTGGCGGTGGTTGTGGCCGTGGTGGCGGTGTTCGCCATCACGAATGTGGTTACCATTGTGGGCTCGAAAGGGTCTATCGTCACCGCCGAGAAGGCCAGCATCGGAAACGCCGACGCCATCGTGGTGCTTGGGGCATCGGTGCTGCCCGATGGAACGCCCTCCGGCATTCTGGCCGATCGCCTAGACGATGGCATCGCGCTGTATTTCGCCGGCGTGGCGCCGAAGATCATCATGAGCGGCGACAACGGCACCGCCTCCTACAACGAGGTGAAGGCGATGAAGCAATATGCCATCGCGCAAGGCGTGCCCAGCCAGGACGTCTTCTGCGATCACGCGGGTTTCTCCACGTACGAGAGCATGTATCGGGCAAAGTACGTGTTCGGGTGCGAGCGCATTGTGGTGGCCACGCAGACGTATCACCTGTATCGCGCGCTGTGGTCCGCGAAAAGCCTGGGGATGCAAGCTGAGGGCGTTCCCAGCGACTATCACGAGTACCAAAAGCAGCTGCAGTATGATATCCGCGAGATTCCTGCGCGCACCAAGGACTTCTTCAAGGCACTCTTCCGCGTGCCATCAACGTACGTCGGCGAAGCGATCAGCCTTGACCAAAGCGGGGATGTGACGAACTAGAGCAAGACGGCCGCGCATTTTGCGCGGCCGTCGTTCGTTCGGGGGTTAACCTTCAAGGTCTTTCGGATTGAACGTTTCCAGCAGGTCGACCAGCTCTTGTTTCTTGTGGATATCCAGCTTGGCGTAGATGCGCTTGCTGTGGGTTCGGATGGTGTTTTCCGAAACCACCAGCTGCTCGGCGATGCGCGCCACGGTGTTGCCTCGGGCGATAAGCTCCATAACCTCGGTTTCGCGGGCGGACAGGCGGTAATGCTGGCGGACCAGGGCAGCTTGCTTCGATAGGCGGTCCTGGTAGTTGGGTGCATCGGCATCGTGCGCTTGATTTTGTTTTACGGTGCTGGTGGGGGCGGCTCCGTCGTCATGGGGACTCGTGGATTGGCCAGCCGCCGCGCGAGCTTCGCTCTCCGTGCGTGCGATGACGATGGGCTTCGTTTCGAACAGAGAGGGACCTTGCGCGCCGAAGGGGCAAACGCCGGCGCCGGCGCATCCAGCGCTTGCCGCGGAGAGCGCCTCGCTTTCCGATTCGGCGTCATCGAGGTCGGTTTGGCGTTCGTTGATATTGCCGATTTGCAGGGGCGCGCCGGCTACAAGCTCGATATCCTCCGCCTGGCTTGCGGCCAATGCTCGCTTGAAGCCGCCTTGCCCGATGAAGAACATGAGACCGAGCAGATAAACCGCCACCAGCGCGACCGCGGCATCGGGCTGCATGCCGATGACGCGTATCTGTTCGGCGAACGTGCCGGCAAGGAACCCGACATCGTGCAGCGCGTATACGATGCCAGCGAAGAAGCCGTAGATGAACACGGGGTTGATGCCGCGATCGCGCGATGCTTGCGCGCACTGGATCATCATGAGCGCGATTGCCACGCTGTACACCGCATACAGGATGGCGGCCTGCCATCGAGCATAGCCGCCGCTGCAAAACGGAAGCACTAGAAACGAGGTGATGAGCAACGGGAAGGCGACGCGGTAGGCGTTGGTCACGTTCATCCGGACGTTCTTGAACTGCCAGAGCACCAAAACGCCGACGCCTGCAACCAGGCATCCTGTCATGGACAGCAGATTCACAAGGCTGCCGACTCGTGGATCGCCAATGGCAAGCGAGCGCATGACGCCGGTGCAGAATGCGATGGCGCCGACGCATAAGGCGCTGCGCCAATAATCGCGCAGCACGCGGCGATACACCTGCGGGTGCTCGCGCGGAACGTCCTCGAACATGGGTTGCCGCAAGTCGATTTGACGGCTTTTCAGAACGATGGCGAGCGCGAACAGCGGCATGAACACCAGCGGGATAAGGAATGCGGTCACGGCTTGCGGGATGGCGTAAAGCGCGAAGTACAGGAGGGCGCCATAGGCAGTGCCAAGGATCAAATCATGGTTGCCATGGTCCGCGTCGAAGCTGGCGAACAGGCGCTGCCACAGCATGTAGAAGCCGGCCGACCCTAAGCCTAGAAGTGAGCCGCCGGCGATCACCAGCGCTTGAGCGATGCCGTGCAGATATATGGCTCCGATAAGGCAGCACCAGCCAAGCAGGTATGGCGCGCTTGCGAGCATCACCATGAAGCGGCGCGTAGGCCCAGGGAAGTAGTACACTCCGACAGCGCTGGCGAAATAGCACAGCGAGAACACGAGCGATTGCATCAAGAAGAACCAGAACATGACCTCCGGGGTTTGGAAGTTCATGGGCAAAAACGGGAACACGCCGCCCCATACGCCGGCTGCGTTGATGGCAAGGAACAGCGCGTATCCAAGCGATGCGGTGTTCGGCTTAAATGTGCGGGCTATGTTGGAGAAGGATGTACGTGCCACGGAAGTCCTCGTCGTCGGGCGCTGCCGTTCGCTCGTCCGCAGAGGACGACGATGGGCGGTCAAAGCGCTCTTCCCTTGCGCGATTTCGCGGATGCCGCTGCGAAATCGGCTCCTATAAACAGTATAGCGCGCAATAGTGTGCAGGTTGTCACATGCTGGAACGAGTGATAGCTTGTGACCTGGGCAAACGCGAAATTCGCACGTTTTATGTGACATGCTTCGCTGCGGAAGACGATACAGTTCGGCTATCAAAACCGTGTTTCTAGGAGAGCAGGTGCTCTCTGAAGTTTGAAACGTGGTGCATGATTGTGAGCGGTGCGCTGAGGAATCTTAAGAGCTCTGCCGCGTGCAGTTTGAAGGCGAGTATGGAAAGAACGTAAAGGAAGAACACGAAGGGGGAAGCGATGCAAACTATGCCAAGCATGAACCGCCGCACGTTCGTTAAGACGAGTGGAGCGTTGGGCGCATTGGCGGTTTCCGGTGGTGCTGCGGGTGGTGCGCTTTTCAAGGGCTCCGCGCCAGTAGCTCATGCAGAAGCTGCTGACGAAATCCACTGGTCTCAGTGCAACGTGAATTGCGGTGGAAACTGCATCTTCCAGTGGCACTCCAAAGACGGCAAAATCCAGTACATGGAAACCGACAACCTCGGGAGTACGGACCTGCAGGCCCGCGCCTGCCTGAGGGGCCGCGCCATGCGACGCTGGCTGAACAGCCCCGACCGCCTGATGTATCCCATGAAGCGAGTGGGCAAGCGCGGCGAGGGCAAGTTCGAGCGAATCAGCTGGGACGAGGCCATCGATATCATCGTGGAGAAGCTGAAAACGACCATCGACAAATACGGCAACGAGGCAATCTATATCAACTACGCAACGGGAATGTACAGCGCGACGGGTCGCGTGCCTATCCAGCGCCTCCTTTCCCTGCTCGGCGGCTACGTGAACCAGGGTTACGACTACTCCACCCATATGCTTCAAGCGGTCATGCCCTATATGTACGGTAGCGCGAGCAATATCGCCGATCCGAAGACGGGTCTCCACAAAACGTTGGGGAAGAAGGCAACCAAGTTCAGTCCGTACGACAATGTGAACGCAAGCTCCTTCTCCGAGGCCGAGGCGCACTCCGACCTTGTGGTCATGTTCGGCAACAGCCCTGCTGAGACGCGCATGGGCGGCGCGAACGCCGTCTGGGATTATGCTCTCATGCGCGAAGCCGTTCTCGGCCGCGGCGGGAAAATCGTCAACATCGACTTCCGTCTGAACGAATCCTCCTCAGGTCATCCAGACGAGTGGCTCCCCATTCGCCCGGGCACCGACGCTGCTCTCGTTTCGGCCATCGCTTACGAGTGGATCAAGGGCGACAGGATCGACAAGGAATTCCTCGACAAGTACTGCGTCGGCTACGATGACGATACGATGCCCGAGTCCGCAAAGGGTCAGAACAAGTCCTACAAGGACTACATCATGGGGACCGGCTACGACAAAATCGAGAAGACTCCCGAATGGGCGGCGCCGATTACCCAGATTCCGGCAAGCAAGATCCGCGAACTTGCCGACATGATTGCCTCGGCAAAAGCGCCGTTCATCTGCCAGGGATGGGGATCTCAGCGCCATACCAACGGCGAGGACACCACGCGTGCCATCTGCATGCTTCCTATTCTAATCGGGAAAATCGGCCTGCCCGGCACCAACACCGGCCAACGCGAAGCGGAGCCCCCGACATACCTGGTGGGCAAGATCCCCTTCACGAACCCGATCAAGACAACGCTCCCCGTGTACCAGTGGGTCAATGCGGTCGATCATGGCCATAAGATGACTGCGAAGAACGCTGGAATTATGGGCGCTGAAAAACTCGGCAGCGACCTTAAATTCATCTGGAACTACGCGGGGAACTGCCTGACGAACCAGCATGGCGACATCAACTACACCCATGAGATCCTCTCCGATGAGAGCAAGTGCGAGTTCATCTTGGTGTGGGATACCGTCATGACCGACTCCGCGAAGTATGCCGATCTGCTTCTGCCCGACGCGATGCGTTCTGAGCAGATGAACTTGCAGACGCAGGGCTACTCCGAGTATTACACCGCTGTCGTTGTCGGAACCCCGGCCCAAGAGCCGCCGGGAGAGTGCCGCAGCAACTACGATGTGTGCGCCGATATCGCCGACCGCTTCGGGCTCAAGGAGGAGTTCACCGAAGGCCGCACGCACGACGACTGGGTCGAGTACCTGTACAAGAAGGGCGCGAAGGCCGACGACAAGATGCCGAGCTGGGAGCAGATCAAGGAGCAGGGTGTCTACAAGCGCGCTCTCGAGCCGGCGATCGGCCTCAAGAGCTTCCGCGACGACCCGGACGAGAACCCCCTGGCGACGCCGTCAGGCAAGATCGAAATCTACTCGGAAACGCTTGCGGGCCTGAACGATACTTGGGAACTCGCCGAGGATGAAGTCATCAATCCGATTCCGGTCTTTTCTGAAGGCTTCCATGGCTACGGAAGCGTGACCAGCGAGTTCCCGCTTTACTGCTCGGGATTCCACCACAAGAGCCGCACCCATAGCTCGTTCGGTTTCATCGAGGAGCTCGAGAAGGTTGCGCGCCAGCAGCTGTGGATCAATCCCGCCGATGCGGAGCCGCGCAACATCATGGACGGCGACATGCTTGCTGTTAAAAGCCCCGTTGGCGAAATCCGCATCGAGGCGAAGGTCACCCCGCGCATCGTCCCCGGCACTGTCGGCATCCCGCAAGGCGCGTGGCACAAGGCGGACATGTTCGGAGACAAGATCGACACGGGTGGATGCGTGAACACGTTGACTGCCTACAAACCGTCGCCCCTTGCGAAGGGCAACGGAACTGCTCACTCGATGATTGTCCAGGTTTCGAAGGCGTAAGGGGGTAGATGAGAATGACGCAGTACGGATTTTATTTCGACAGCACGCGCTGCACCGGATGCCGCACGTGCGAGATAGCCTGTAAGGATTACAAGGATTTGGGCGTCGATTTCGCATATCGACATGTGTACGACTGCGAAGGCGGCGACTGGCAGATGCAATCTGACGGCACCTACACGCAGGATTGCTTCGTCTACCACGTGTCGCTTGGCTGCCAGCATTGCAACGACCCCGCTTGCGTGAAGGTGTGCCCGACCACTGCGATGCACAAGGATGCGAGCACGGGTCTGGTCTCGGTCGACGAGCACAAGTGCATCGGCTGCGGCTACTGCCACATGGCGTGCCCCTATAACGCTCCGAAGGTCGACCGCGAAAAGGGCCACAGCGTGAAATGCAACGGCTGCGCGGAACGCGTGGCGGAGGGGAAGAACCCCATCTGCGTGGACGCCTGCCCGCTTCGTGCCCTCGACTTCGGCCCTATCGAGGATATTCGCAAGAAGTACGACGGTGTCGACTCCGTGCCTCCTTTGCCCGACGCGAGCTATACCCACCCGAACATTGTCGTGAAAAAATGCCCTGCCGCCGCGCGCGCTAAAAACGTCGCCGGTCTGGTAGCTAATCCCCTGGAGGTGATGTAGCATGATGGCCGAGCTGCCTTTGGCTTTGTTCACCACGCTGGCGCCTATCGGCGCGGGCGCGTTCATCGCGCTGGCTGTGGCTTTCTTCACCACGAAGTTCTCCGATGAGCAGCTGAAGAAGATCGACCGCATGACCACCATCCCGGTCGTCGTGTTGGTGGCAGGCTTCATCTGCGCGTTCTTCCACCTGGCTAGCCCCATGCATGCGTTCGGCGTGCTCGCCGGTCTGGGCGCGAGCCCGCTGTCCAACGAGCTGCTCGCCGGCGTCGTGCTCGCCGTGCTGGCTATCGTGTACTGGATCGTGGCGCTCGCCGGCAAGCTTGGCGAGGGCGCTCGCAAGGGCTTTGCCGCCGTGGTGGCCGTGATGGCTGTTGTGTTCGCGTGCTTCACGGGCGCTGCCTACATGATGGAGACCATTGCTTCCTGGAACACCCCGATGGTTCCCGTTGCCGTGCTGGGCTTCAGCCTGCTGGGCGGAGTTTCCCTGGGCGTGCTCGTGCTGGCGCTGTCCGGTGCGCTTGAGGACGCTGCGAAGGGCGGCTTCAAGATGGCTGCGCTGGCGGTGCTGATCATCGGCTTGGTCCTTGGCGTCGCCGGCTTGATGGTGCAGGTCATGAGCGTGTCCGGCATGGGCAATGCGCTGGTCGATGGCGCGGACCTGGTCGCCGCTGCCTCCGCTCCCATGTGGATCGGCGTGGTGTGCATGGTCGTTGCCGCAGTCGCCGCCTTCATGGCTCTGCGCAACTCGAAGTCCACGGCGCTTGCCGCTGCGGCTCCGGTGCTGGCGATCGTGGGTGTGTTCGCCGCCCGCCTGGCGTTCTATGCGGTGCAGTTGAGCGTTGGCCTGTATATCGGCTAATCTCTGAGGGTCGAGGCTTTTTTCGGGGCGTGTCCGGTTTGCCGGCGCGCCCCTTGCCGTATGATGGTTGCCTTAAGCGGTAAGGAGAGGATCGCATGACGGATCTTGATGCTGCGACGTTTGAGGGCGTCGCGTTTCTGGGGAACACGCTGGCCCCGTTTTTCCTGCAGGACCCGCGCACGGGCGATGCCGGCGCCGAGTTTGCGGCAGTTGCCGCGCTTGACGCGCAGGCCGCCGGTGCGGAATGGCCGTTCGTCGGCAAGGAAGAGGCTGCTTGCTGTTTGGCCATGATGGTCGAGGGCTTGGCGCCGAGCTGCGCTGCCGAAGAGAGCGGCGCCTTTGCCGCGGACGATGATCTGACGTGGGAATATCGCCGCTTGTTCATCGGCCCGGGCGCAAAGCCGGCGCCGCCGTGGGGCTCGGTATACACCGATCGCGAGTGCGTGGTGTTCGGTGCGACCACCCTTGAGCTGCGCGCATGGATGCGCGAACATGGCGTTGCGCGAGCCGCTGACGAGAAAACCCCGGAGGACCATATCGGGCTTATGCTCGCCCTTATGGCGTGGCTTGCGCAGAATCAGCCCGCCGACCTGGGCGAGTTCCTGAGCCTTCACTTCCTGACGTGGGTGGGGCATTTCCTGGACGAGCTTGCCGATGCCGCCGAGCATCCTTTCTATGAAGGGCTGGCTCGCTTAACGCGTGCAAGCTTGGACGGCGTTCAGGAGGCGTTGGGGTTGGAGGTCGTCACGCCTCGCTTCTATCGCTAAAATACCAAGGAATCGTTTGGTCCGGCGCGTCGCTGCAAGCTGATGCGCCGGACCATGCAGGTGTTATGCGCGTTTCGCATCGAGCAGTGCTGCAAAGAGGGGGAGCTGATGATTTCCGGGTTCGATACCGCGTTAGGCGAGGTGACGTTGGTGCTGTTCACCACGCTCGCCCCTTCGGGCGCTATCGCCCTTGTTCTGGTTGCGGCGGTGTTGTTGCTTCCGAAGCTCGAATCGACGATGCGGGCGCGCATCAGCACGTTCATGTGCATCCCCCTTGTGGTTACCATGGTGGGGCTTGTCGCGTCGGCCACGCATCTTGGAAACCCGGCCAATGCGCTGTACGTGTTTTTGCACGCCGGGTCCAGCCCTCTTTCGAACGAAGTCGTCAGCGCGGTGGGGTTGTTGGCGTGCAGCGGCCTGTATTGGCTGTACTCGTTTTCGGCCAAGCCCTTTGTATGGCTGCAGCGGCTGCTGCTGACGATGATTGTGGCAACGGGCGTCGCGTTCGTGACGATGGTGTCCCTTGCGTATTCCGTCGACACCATCGTCACTTGGAGCTTGCCTACGGTTCCGATTTCGTTGTGGTTGAATGCCCTGGTGGGAGGGCCTTTGCTGGCTGCGATCACGTTGTATGCCGCCCAACGGCGTGCGCTTGTGGGGCGTTTCGGTTTGCTGCTGATGGCAGTGCCCCTCATTGCGCTTGCGGCGAATATGGTTGTGTATATCGTGCAGGGCAGGCTATTGAGCGGTGTTGCGAATTCGATGGTCGCGGCAGCCGACCTTGTGCCGTATTACCACGCGATGCTGCTGGCGTTCGCGTTGATGTGCTTTGCCGGTTGCGTGCTTGCCGCCTTCACGATGCATGCTGTGTCGAGGGAAGCGGTGGCGCACGGCGGGGGTGAGCTTGCGTTCTCCAAGCGTGTGCTTGCTCGCATGGCTGTAGCGTGTCTGCTGGTATTCGCCGGCATCTTCGTAATGCGTTTCGCGTTCTATATGATGCACTTGACGGTCGGCCTTGCCGTATAGGTCGTATAAGCCCAGGCTGTAAAAACTCCCGCAACCGCAAATGGCGCGGTTGCGGGAGTTTTTACGTTCAGGGGGGTGCTCGCGTTGAGTCTCCCGTTTCGTGTCTCAAAGCAGGGGGGTCTACGCTCCGCGCTCCTCCAGATATTTCTCCATGCTGAAGTGCGTGATGTCGCTTCGGTTGATGACGCCCACGATCACGCCGTCTTCGAGCACGGGCACCTTCTTCAGGTGGTTCTCGCCGAGCACGCGGCAGACTTCGGGCAGGTCGGCGTGCACGCTGACGCCGATGATGCCCTTCGCACCGATATCGGAGGCCTTCATGCCCATAAGGTGCTCCAGCTTGTGGGCGTAGTCCTTGTGGTCGGAGTACGCATCCACGGTTTGCACGATCATCACCACGGGGTCCATGATCATCTGGCCGCGCTTGGACAGGTAGCGCATGATGTCGCCATCGGAGATGAAGCCGGTCGGCTTGCCGGCGGCATCGACCAGCGGCGCGGCGCTGATATGGTTGTTCACCAGCAGCTGCATGGCTTCGAGCACGGTGGCGTTCTCGGGCAGCGTGTACACGTCGCGCTTCATGATCCGCTCGATGAGGGAACGGTGCGCGTTGTCTTCGTCGGCGGCCGCCTCATCGCCGGGCTTGTTGCGCACGAGCGCTACGGTCAGCACGAAGCCCAGCACGCACAGGGCCGTGGCCACGGCGAACGCCGCATGGATGCCGAACACGCCGGCGGTCACGGCATCGGTCGAACCGGAAACCATGTTGGTGGCAACGGTGGACGCGGACACGATGACGGCTGTACCCAGCGAGCCTGCCACCTGGCGAAACGTGTTCTGCACGGAGGTTCCGTGGTTCATCAGCTTGTCGGGCAGCGCATTCATGCCCCAGGTGGAGATGGGCATGTTCACCAGCGATAGGCTGAACAGGCGCACCGTGTAGATGACCGTGAGGGTGATAAGCCCCATACCCGGTCCCATGAACATGAATGTCGCGGTGGTCAGCGCTAGCACGCCGGTGCCGATGACGGCCAGCACGCGCGGGCCGTGCTTGTCGAACAAGCGGCCGGCGACCGGTCCCATGGCTCCCATGACGATGGCGCCGGGTAGCAGCACAAGGCCCGATGTGGTGGCGGAGAATCCCATATAGGACTGCAGCAAGATGGGGATGAGGATGCCGCCGGCAAGCAGCGCGCCTTGCACGAGCATCACGATGATGGTGGCGATGAGGAACTTGCGGTTCGTCAGCACGCGCACCTGCAGCATGGGCTGCTCCATGCGCAGCTGGCGGCGGAAGAAGAACGCGAGCGCAATCACGCCGATGATGACGCCGCCCGCCGAATCGGCCGTCACGCCGTAGCTGCCGATGGCGGACAGGCCGTACAGCAGGCCGCCGAACCCGAACGTGGACAGGGCGACCGAAACCACGTCGAGCTTCACATCCTTGTTCGTTTCGCCGCCGCGTTCAAGCGCGAAGGCGGCGAACACGATGACGGCTGCGCACAGCACGGCGATGATCCAGAACATGACGTGCCAGTTCGCCTGGTCGATGATGATGCCGGCGACGGTGGGGCCGGCGGCGGGGGCGAACGCGATGACGATGCCGAACACGCCCATGGCGGTGCCGCGACGGTCAATGGGGAACGTCCACATGAGCACCGTCATCACGAGCGGCATGAGGATGCCGGCGCCGGCGGCTTGGATCAAGCGGCCGGCAAGCAACACGGGGAAGTTCGGGCCCCAGGCCGCCAGCATTGTGCCGGCGGTGAACAGGACCATGGACGCAAGGAACAGCCGGCGCGTGGTGAAGCGGTCTGTCAGAAACGCGGTGATGGGCACCATGATGGCGTTGACCAGCGTAAATCCGGTGGTCAACCACTGCGCGACGGCGGCGTCGACGCTCATCTCGCTCATGATCGACGGCAATGCCGGCGCCACGACCGTCTGGTTCAACACGGTGACGAAGGTGCCGAACACCAGCACGATCAGCATGATGATCTGCTTTCGGGTAAGACCCCAGTTAGCCATGAGCGACTCCAATCTGTGCGGCATGGCGCAGCCGCGTTGCGTCCGTTGAGCGCACAAGCCAAAGGCGGTCCGTAAGGCTCGCCAAACGCATATGCGTTCGCGGATTCGAATAGAGAAAGGCGACGGAAAAAACGACGCCCCCGGCGCAAAGAACATGCCGGGGGCGTCGTAAGACGCCGATGTGTTGTCTCTAATGGTAGCGCGCGCGTAAAAACGTTGACGTACGAAGTGTGCGAATCACAAAATTCTTTTGCTGTCAACAAATAACGTGCACAATTTGGGGAGCACAACCGTCTTGTGCGCTGCCTTTCGCGCCTAGCGCTTGTTCGCGATCAGGCTTTCCGCCACGCTTTTCAGCTTCTTGAAATCGGTGATCACGAGCGCACTGCGCTGCCGCTCCACGCATTCGGCTTTGCGCAGGGCGCTGACGCTGTTGGTGATCGAGTTTACGTGCACGCCAAGCATTTCGGCCAGCTCATCGTTGGAAAACGGCACGATAGCCGGGGCGTGCGCCGCGCTGAATTCGCTCATGAGCGTCAGCAGCAACGCGGAAAATCGCTGCAGCACGGGGTAGATGGCCGCGTTGACCGCCTCGCGCGTCTGCAGCGCCATCATCTCGAACAGGTATTGCGCCATGGCGTAGCACACGTCGCCGTGGTCGCGCAGATATGCGCCGAACGTAGCGCCGTCGATTTCAAGCAGCTCGACTTTTGTGGTGGCGCGCGCGTTGAGGATGGAGGGCTTGCGATTTTCGTCGTATTGAAATCCCTGAAAGCCGATGAGCGTGCCCGCCTTGTGGAAGAACACGGTTTTGGAATACCCGTCGGGCGTGTTGCTGTACAGCCTCACCATGCCGCGCTGGATATAGAACGTCGAGCGGATGTCGTCGCCTTCGCGAAACAGGTAGTCGCCCGGTGCGAGCACGTGAGACGCTGCCTTCAGCTCGCCGGTTTTCGTGATGCGCTCGATCGTGTTGCTGAGCAGCGGTTTTGGCTGCACGAACAGGCTGATCGCTTCCATATGCTCCCCCATCCCCTGGCATTCCCATGTCAATTCGTCAGAATATCGCATTGCTTGCATGGTAGGAAGGTTCGCGCGCGCAGCAAACATAGCCTTGTTTCCGTCCCACAAGGTTGTGGGCGGCCGCGAACATTGGGAGCGCGGTCCAACCGTGGTGGTCCGCCCCAGCCGTGTGTGGTGGGCTCCTGCCCTCGCGCCTATGCTGCGTCGAGCCGCAAAGGCAAGACGAGTTAACAAGACGAGGGAGGACACCATGGGGAACCCGAACGGGCACTGCGCTTCGCCTGCCGAAGCCGCTCCGGAGTACTTCATGCGCGACGGGAAGCTGACCCGCCGCACGTTCATCAAGGGCGTCGGCGCCATCACGGTGGCGTCCGCGCTCGGATTCGGCGCACAGGCATCGCCCGAAGGCGTGGCTGTCGCTGAAGAAGCCCCTGTCAAGGCGGGGGAGAAGTCGGTGCACGCGGTGTGCACCGTGAACTGCACATCGCGCTGCCACCTGCACGGCACGGTGCGCGACGGCAAGCTCATCCGCGTCGAGCCGGGCAACATGCCGGGCCGTCCGGGTTACGCGAACGCCTGCCTGCGCTCCATGAGCTACATCAAGCACGTGCAGGACGAAAACGCGCGTGTCATGTACCCCATGAAGCGCACGGGTGAGCGCGGTAGCGGTGAATTCGAGCGCATCACCTGGGATGAGGCCATCGACATCATCGCCGAGAAGCTCAACGCCGTGGTGGCGAAAGACCCGAAGAACGCGTCGTTCTACTCGTTCACGGGCGACCTAGGCAAGCTGTCGTGGGAGGCTCCCACCCGCTTCGCCGGCTGCTTGGGCGCGACGACGTGGGACGTCGAGGGCATCATGGGCGACCATGGTGCGTCCATGGGCATGACCATGGTGTTCGGCACGCACCGCGGCGCGCACGATTCGCGCGATTACCTGAACTCCAACCTGGTCATCTGCTGGGGCCGCAACCTGGCCGACACGCACACCTCCGAGCTGCGCGACTACGTGGCAGCGCGCAAAAACGGCGCGAAGGTCATCGTCATCGACCCGCGCCAGTGCTCGACGGCGGCCATGGCAGACGAGTGGATCGGCATCAACCCGCAGACCGACCCCGCCCTGGCGCTCGGCATGATGAACTGGATCATCGGCCACGACCTGCACGCGAAAGACAAGCTGGTCGAGGAATCCGTTGCCCCGTACCTCATTCGCGAGGACAACGGCAAGTACCTGCGCATGGTCGACGGCAAGGTCGCCGAAAGCACCGCCGACGACGCAGCCGACGCAACGTCCATCGGCTCCACGCCCGCTTCCCAGGGCGACGCCGGTTCGGGCGCGCACACGTACGTGATTTGGGACGAGTTGACCGGCGCCGCTGTGGACGCCCCGAAGGCCGCCGCCATCAAGGCCGGCGAAGTCAAGCCGGCGCTTTCCGGCACGTTCACCGTCGACGGCGTGAAGTGCCGCACGGCGTTCGATCACCTGGTTGACGGCTGCAAGGGTTACACGCCCGAGTACACGGGCAAGATCTGCGGCATCGACCCGGCGGTCGTTGAGCGTCTGGCCGAGGAATACATCACGGCCAAGCCCGCTGCCATCCGCATGGGCCAGGGCATGCAGCGCGTGAACCACTCGTATTCCCCGTTCCGCACCGTGGCCACGCTGGCCATGGTCGCCGGCTACATCGGCGTCAAGGGCGGCGGCGCATCGCACGCCGGCGGTACCGCCACGAACAAGCCGGTCGCCGGTTACACCGGACCCGTGTACAACTACACCGACTGGTCGAACACGGGCAAGAAGGCCAACATGGTTCCCTCGTCGCAGCTGTACAACGCTGCGGTCGACCGCAACCCCGTGGGCATCGACTTCCTGTGGATCGCCAACTCCAACCTCATCAACATGTCCCCCGATTCGAACTACATGATCAACCACGTGCTTCCCGCCATCGACTTCATCGTGACGGCCGACCCGTGGTGGACCTGGACGGCGAAGTACTCCGACATCGTGCTGCCGGCAACGTCGTACTGGGAGCATTGGGACCTCATCGACCGCAGCCCGTGGGCTATGTTCAACCAGCCGGCCATCGAGCCTCTGGGCGAGAGCAAGTCCGACGTCGAGATGATGACCATGCTGGCGAAGAAGTGCGGCGTGGAACAGTACTGGGACAAGACCGACGAGGAATGGATTCGCCAGTTCGTGGGCACCGACCATCCCGCATGGGCTGATCTTGATTGGAATCGCGACGTCGTTGAACAGGGCATTTACGGCCGCTCCGATGCCATCTACGAGCCGGCCATCGTTTACGCCGACGGCGCGGGCTACAAGACCGACACCGGCAAGTTCGAGTTCTACACGGAAAAGATGCTGCCGTTTGGCGAAGAGGTTCCCTCGTGGCTGCCCCCGGCGGAAGACCCGCGCGAAGGCGAGCTGGCCAAGAAGTATCCGCTTGCGTACATCCAGTACCACGACCGTTTGAACGTGCATACGCAGCATATCCTCATTCCCGAGCTTGAGGTGGTGCAAAACGAGCCGCTGCTGCAGATGAACCCGAAGGACGCCCGCGAGCGCGGCCTTTCCCACGGCGATATCGTGCGCGTGTTCAACGACCGCGGCGACATGAAGCTGCGCGTGTTTCTGACCGAGGGCATCGTGCCCGGCACGGTGGCAACGCAAAGCGGTTGGACGCCCGATCACTTCATCGAGGGCTGCTACCAGAACCTGACGCGCATGGCCATCAACGACGCGGAAGAGTCGTACAGCATGACGAACTCGGCGTTCTACGACAACCTGGTCGAAGTCGAGAAGGCCTAAAGGGGGATAGGACATGAGCAACGAAGTTCATTACGGCATGGTCATCGACACCGAGCACTGCGTCGGCTGCCAGACCTGCACGATCAGCTGCAAGATTTCCAACGAGGTGCCGGGCTCTGCCCACTGGAATCATCTGGAAAGCCTCGACGGCGACGTGTTGTACCAGGCCACGGGCGCATTCCCGCGTACGCGCCTGGCGTTTCGCCCGATGCTGTGCAACCACTGCGAAGATCCGGCGTGCGTGAAGCACTGCCCCACCCATGCCATGCACAAGGATGAGGAAACCGGGCTGGTGCTGGTTGACCAGGATCGCTGCATCGCATGCGGCTATTGCACCTGGACCTGCCCGTACGGCGCCCCGTCCATGGACGACGCGCACCACGTCATGAGCAAGTGCACGTTCTGCAAGGACCGCATCGCCGAGGGCCAAAAGCCGTTCTGCGCCGAAGCCTGTCCGGCCAACGCGCGCGTGTTCGGCGACCTGAACGACCCGGAAAGCGAGCCGAGCCGTTTGCTGCAGCAGAAAAAGGGCGTTCAGTACCTTCCTGAAATGGGTACGAACCCGTCGGTCTATTACGTGTAAGGCGGTTGGTGAACATGATTTTGCATGTGCTTCCTTTGTTGGTGTTCACGACGTTCGCCGGTTTTGCGGCGGGCGCGTACGCGGTCGACGCGGTGTGCGGCAACGGCCGCGAGGCGAAGACCCCCTGGCTGTTCCCGCTCGTGTGCGTCGTGCTGCTGGGCATCGGCCTGTGCGGCACGCTGGCGCACCTGGGCCAGCCGCTGCGCTTCATGAACGGCATGGCGAACCCCGCGTCGGGCATTTCGCAGGAGTCCTACTGGGCCATTGCGCTGGGTATCGTTATCGTGGTTGACCTGGTGCTTTCCTGGCGCGGCAAGACTGTGCGCGCGGTGCGTTGGGTTGGCGGCGCGGTTGCCGTGGGCTTCATGGTGGTGACCGGCTTGGCGTACTTCGACTGCCTGGGCCTGGTGGCTTGGCGCGGCGCGGCGACGCTGCCGGTGTTCATCCTGGGCGACGTGGCGCTGGGCGCTGGTCTGTGCGCCGTTCTGGCGAAGGCGGACGACTGGGCGGCAAGCCTGCTTTGCCCGGCGACGGTCGCAGCGCAGGCTGCATGGGGCGTGGCCATCGTGGCATTCGGCCTGTACCTGCAGCGCAGCGGCCTTGACGCAACGGCCCTGTTGGCAGTGGCTTTCGTGCTGGGCCCTGTGTGCGCTTCCGTGGTTGCGGCCGCGGCGCGCTGCGGCAAGCTTGCGGGCAAGACGGCGGGCGTGGTCGTGCTCGTCTTGGCGTTCGCGAGCGTCGTGGTCGCCCGTTACGTGTTCTTCGCGATAGGCGTGGGCGCGTAAGGCCGACCGCTTTCGGCTGACGCTTCTCGATTCCTCCTTGTAAACCCGGTGGGCGGCTTGTGCTGCTCGCCGGGTTTCTTGCGTTGCGGGGACGTTGCGCGCGGCTACGAGGCCGTTCGGCCAGCCGTCTCGATAGGCTGCACACTGCGCTACAGCCGTTCGCCGACCGTTTGCCGGCAATATTTCGCGGCTGTTAATTCGCGGAAAAAGGGGGTTGCGTCCTTCGACGGCATCCCCTATAGTTCGTACCACAACTTAATACCTTGAAACCGTTGAGGCGAAAGTCAAGCCATCATAAGCGCTCACAGAGAGCGGGTGTTGCTGGGAATCCCGCAGAAATGCTGGGTGGTAAATGGTTCGCCGAGGGAAAGGGGAAAGGTTGCCGGTTGCTGCGTTACCACGTGGCGGTCGACAGCCGAGTATCTGGACCGTGAGCCTGCGTTAAGGGCAGAACATGTGTTGGCATGTTCGTGAGAGGGCTCCTTCGGGGGTCAAGTAAAGGTGGCACCGCAGATGTTACGTCTGTCCTTTATCTCAAAGGACAGACGTTTTTTATTTTGCGGGTTATTCGGGCCGCGGGGTGCGGCGAGTCGCCATAGCTGCAAACTGGCCTTTGCTTGAAACCTGTAAGCCGATGATTCCTCATTCGCGTTCGTTGCCGGCAGACCGAAAGCCCGGGGACGGGCGATGACCGGCGGAAACCCCGCCAAGAAAGGAATGAGGATTATGACTCAAAACGTTGCAGCCCAGAAGCGTACGGTGGCAACCTCTGCGAAGAAGGAGGGCTTGTCCGTACAAGATCTTATCCTGGTGGCAGTGCTCATCGCTGCCGGCGCCGTCCTTAAGCTGACCGTTTCCAGCTTCCTCAGCTTTGCGGGCATGAAGCCCAATTTCATGATCGCCATGTACTGCCTGGCAATCATCCTCACGCGACCGAAAGTGTATCAATCCGTGGTGATCGGCCTGTTGGTGGGCCTGGTCAGCCAGCTGCCCATGTTGAACGCCACGCCGTTGGTGAACATCGCCTCCGAGATGCTGGGCGCTTTGGCGTGCGGCTTGCTGGTTACCGCGCTTGCGAAGGTGGCCGCCGACGATAAGGGTTTCCAGGACGTCGTTGCTCCCGTGATCACCACGTTCCTGTCCACCATCGTCTCCGGTTACACGTTCGCCATGATCGTGGGCGTCGCCGTTGCGCATCTTGAGCCGTTGGCCGTGTTCGGCGTATATGCCGTGATGGTGCTCGGCACGGCAACCATGAATGCCGTGCTGGCGGCCATCCTGACCCCGGTTCTGCGCGCCGTCCTGAAGCGCTAGTTGTTTCGTTTGCCTGCCGGCAAACGAATCGGCTCGACGCTGTGGCCGCCTGTGGCACCTTGCCTTCGGCTTCATCTGCGCGGGCACGGCCCGAAGGCCAATGCCCGCTAGATTCAGTCGAATTCAAGGCACCACAGGCGCCCTCGCTGACTTTGCTTGACCTCTGGCTTGAGATTTTACTTGCGAGTTCCCGCTTCCCACCTGTTCGCTTTCTGCTTGAAAGGGTTTCCCATGATCGAGGTTTCGAACTTGTCGTTTCGCTATCGAGAGGGGGCCGAGCCTATCCTGCACGGCATCGACCTTGCCATCCCCGAAGGCTCGTTCGTGGGAATCACCGGCGCCGCGGGCAGCGGAAAGTCCACGCTCACGTATGCGTTCAACGGCATCATCCCGCACTGCTATCCCGGTGATTTCTACGGCAGCGTGACCATTGACGGGTTGGATACGTGCGAAGCGTCGTTGACCGACATCAGCCGCCTGGTCGGTAGCGTGTGCCAGGACATCGACTCGCAGATGGTGTCGTCGGTGGTCGAGGACGAGGTGCTATACGGCCTTGAGAACTTCGGCGTGCCGAAAGACCAGGTGGAAGGCCGTATCAGCGAGGCGCTGGAGGCCATGGGAATCTCCGATCTGCGCCATCGCGGTATCGCCGAGCTTTCCGGCGGCCAGAAGCAGAAGGTGGCGGTGGCGTCGGTCATCGCGCTGAAGCCGCGCGTGCTGGTGCTCGATGAGCCGACGGCCGAGCTGGACCCGGCATCGTCGCTGGCGGTGTTCGAACTGCTGGCGCGCTACGCCCGGGAAAACGGCACCACGGTCATCGTAGTGGAGCAGAAGATCGCGCTGCTGTCCGATTTCGCCGACATGCTGCTTATCGTGGACGGCGGCAAGGTTCGCTTCCAGGGAACGCCCGCCGAGGTGCTCGAGCATTCTGACGAGCTGTTGGAGATCGGCGTGAATTGCCCGCGCTCCACCAGCTTGGTGAACCGGTTGCGTGCACGGGGCCTGGTGGATGCGCCGGCAGCGCGCAACGTCGACGAGGCAGTCGGGGTGTGCAAGCGGGTTTTAAGCGGGGAAGGAGCTTCGGCATGATCGAGTTCAAGAACGCGAGCGCATCGTACGATGGCGAGCTGCCCATCCTGCGCGATGTGAGCTTTCGCATCCCCGATGGCGATTTCGTCGCGTTCGTGGGCACGAACGGTGCGGGCAAATCAACCACGATGCGCCTGATCAACGGCCTGTTGAAGCCTTCGTCGGGCCAGGTCCTCATCGATGGCGTGTCCACCACGCAGCTGCGCACCAGCCAGCTTGCCGCGAAGGTGGGCTTCCTGTTCCAAAACCCCGATCGCCAGATCTGCTGCTCCACCGTGCGCGAGGAGCTGCTGTTCGGTTTCCGCGCGCAAGGGCGCGCCGACGCCGAGGCCGAGGCGAAGGTGGATGCGATGATAGAGCGGTTCGGCTTCGACGGCGACGCCGAGCCGTTTCTGCTCAACCGCGGCACGCGCCAACTGTTGGCGCTGGCGTCGATCATCGTGATGGAGCCGCCCGTGGTGGTGCTCGACGAGCCGACCACCGGCCTTGATTTCCGCGAGTGCGCCAAGGTGATGGACGTCATCGCCGAGCTGAACGCTCGCGGCACCACGGTGATCATGGTGTGCCACGACATGGAGGTGGTGGCCGACTACGCTAAGCGGGTGATCGCCATGACCGCAGGTCAGGTGGTTGCCGACGGCGAAACGTTCGCCGTGCTGCGCGACCGCGACGTGCTGGCGCGCACGCATCTGCTGCCGCCGCAGATGGTGGACGTGTCGCTGCGTTTGGTCAAGGACGGCGCCGTGGTGGCGTCATCGCCGGCGGCGCTGGCGGATACGCTTGACGAGATGACCGATGCGCTTGCCTCTGCGGCGGGCGCTTGCGAAAGGACGGGTGCGCGATGAAGGGCTTCCTGGAATACGTGCCGGGCGACAGCCTGCTGCACCGAATGAACCCGGTAGCGAAACTGGCGGCGGCGTTTCTGCTGGTGATCGCCTGCTTCGCCACCAGCAACCTTGTGCTGCTGGCGTTGGTGATCGTGCTTGATGCGGTGCTCGCCGTGCAATGCAAGATGGTTTCGCAAACGCTGGGCCTGGCGAAGGCCGTGGCGCTGTTCTCGCTGGTGTTGGCGCTGATCGCGCTGCTGTTCACGCCGCAAGGCGATGTGCTGGCGCAGCTGCCGTGGGGCTACATCGGCACGGGGAGCGTTGCCGCGGCGGTGCTCATCGTGGTGCGGCTGGTCGCGTGCGCGGTGCCGCTGTTCCTGGTGTTCTACGTGACCAAGCTCACCGACATGGCGAATGCGCTGGTCAAGGTGCTGCACGTGCCGTATAAGTATGCGTTCACGTTCATGTCCACCGTGCATTTCATCCCCGTGTTCATGAACGATATGGCGGGCATCATGGAGGCGCAGACCGCGCGCGGCGTGGAGTTCGACGGCGGCGTCTTGAAGAAGGCCCGCCTGATGATGCCGCTGTGCGTTCCGCTGCTGGTGTCGTCGGTGCGCAAGACCAACAGCGCCGCCATCGCCGCCGAGGTGCGAGGCTTCAATCTGCGAACCCGGGAAAGCGGCTTCAAGGAGTACCCGTTCGCAGGCATCGACTTCGCGGCGCTTGCCGTGGCAGTTGCGATCGCGGCGGCGGCTGTTGCGTTGAGCGTGCTGCTATAGCCTCGATTCGCGGGGCGTGGTAAGGCGATAGCGGAGGGCCTACTCCTCCGTGTCGCTCTCGGGCTTCTCGTCTTCGCCGAGGATCGCGCGGTAGAAGTTCTCGTCCTGCTCGGTGTACACGTCGAAGATGACGTGCATGTCGGCGCCGGGCTCGTCGGCGGCGCGAGAGTTCAGCCACGCCTTCACCGCTTGCACGGCGGTCTGTGCGCCCTCCTGCTGCGGGAACCCGAACACGCCGGTGGAGATGCAGCAGAACGCCACCGACTTCGCCTTCGCCGCACATGCCGCATCCAGGCAGCTGATATAGTACTGCGTCAGTTGTTTGCGCTGTTCAAGCGTCGGTTTTCCTTTCGTCATGGGGCCGACCGTGTGGATGATGTTATGCGAGGGAAGGTTGTAGGCGGGCGTGACCTTCGCGCGGCCGACCGGCTCCTCGTAGCCTTGTTCCCGCATGATCTGCGCGCACTTCAGGCGCAGCTGCACGCCGGCGAAGGTGTGGATGGCGTTGTCGATGCACAGGTGCCCGGGAATCCAGCAGCCCAGAAGCGCGCTGTTCGCGGCGTTGACGATGGCGTCGCAGCGCAGGGCCGTGATGTCCCCGCGCCAGATGCTCAGGCGCGGGTCGGAGGCGGTGCGCGCAAGCTCGTCGGCTTCGGTGATGCCCGGTTCGGCAACCATGAGCTGGAGAACGCGGTCCTGCACCTTCAGAAACTCCGGCGAAGCGGGCTTCGGCTCGCGCGTGTTCACCAGCGCGCGGAACTGCTCCCACTGCTCCATGAACCAGCGCGGGTCCTCTTGCGGCTCAACGTGCTTGCTCCCCGCGCCCCGCTCGTCCATCAGGTGATTCACCAAAAAGGCCATATCCTTTACCAATTGCATCACGGGGTTCGCGTCTCCTTCTTCGCTTCGCCGTCTTGCCGGGCGGGCCGCTGGCGGCGTGCCCGGGCGCTTCGCCGTCCGCCGTTTGGGCGCATCGATTCACGCTGGATAGGATAGCGCAAGGTTCGGAATGCCGCGTGCGCGCGTCGGCGCTTCGGTGTTTTGCGGTCCGCAAACCGTACACCAGGGGATGTAATTCAGTGACGTGCGGGTGACGAAACGGTGCAAGCGCCGTCGAGGAAGGCCGTGGCGTGGTAAGGTTGCCCTGTCAAACAAAACGCAGGGCGATAAGGGCCCTGCGCCTCCGATAGCAAGGAGAACGCCATGACCGATCAGTTCAACAACCAAAACGGCTACGGCCAGCCCGGTCAGCAGCCTGGGCAGCCGATCCCGCCCGCGCAGGGCTACCAGCAGCCCGGCTATCAGCACTCCTATACGCAGCCGGTGGTCGATGCTCAAAATCCTCGCAAAACCTCTTCCGGCCGCACGTTCGGCACCGCGTTCGCCGGTGCGGCGCTTGCCTGCGTCATCGCGTTCGGCGGCTTCACCGTGTATCAGAACGTGACGGGGGCCCCTTCGGGCGGCAGCGTTACGCTCGGTGCGTCCACGAACACCGAGATCCAGGCCCAGTCAACCGATGACACGCTGCCCGAGGCCGTGGCGCAGAAGTGCCTGCCCTCGGTGGCAGCCATCGACGTGTACACGGCGCAAGCCTCCACCGACATGTTCGGCCGCAGCACGTCAAGCTCCGGAACGCTTACCGAGAGCTCCCTGGGCAGCGGCGTGGTGCTTTCCGAGGACGGCTACATCGTCACGAACAACCATGTGGTTGCGGGTGCCGATGCCTTGAAGGTCACCGTGGGCGGCGAGGAGTACGACGCCGATGTGGTGGGCACCGACGAGTCCAGCGACATCGCCGTCATCAAGCTGCGCAATGCCAGCGGCCTGACCCCCGTCGAGATCGGCGATTCCGACAACCTGACCATCGGCGAGTGGGTCATGTCCATCGGCAGCCCGTTCGGCCTCGAGCAGTCCGTGGCAACCGGCATCGTGTCGGCCACCAGCCGTTCGCAGATCATGAGCAACTCCGAAAGCGGCGGTGGCAGCGACGGCTATGGGTACGGTTACGGCGGGTCGTCGTCCCAGTCCGGCGGCTACACCATTTACCCGAACATGATCCAGACCGACGCGGCCATCAACCCGGGCAACTCCGGCGGCGCCCTGGTGGATTCAAACGGCAAGCTCATCGGCATCAACACGCTGATCACCTCGTATTCCGGCAACTACTCGGGCGTCGGATTCGCCATCCCGGTGAACTACGCGGTCAACATCGCGCAGCAGATCATCGAGGGCAAAACCCCCACGCACGCGCAGTTGGGCGTATCCCTTTCCACGGTCAACTCGCAGAACGCGAAGCGCTATGGCCTGAAGGTCGATAGCGGCGCCTACATCTCCGCCGTCAACAGCGGCTCCGGGGCTGCCGAGGCCGGTCTTGAGGAAGGCGACATCGTCACGAAGTTCGATGGCAACTCCGTCAGCTCCGCAAGCGACCTGATGCTCGATGTGCGCTCGAAGAACCCTGGCGACAAGGTCACGCTGGAGGTCAACCGAAATGGCGACACGAAGCAAATCGAGGTCACGCTTGGCTCCGATGAGTCATCCCAATCCGCATCCACGCAGCAGAACTCCAGCAGCAGCTCCAGCGAGATGCTCAAGCGCCTGCTGAATAACAGCGGGTCTTCCAGCAAGAACGACGCGGCCTAGCAGCTGCGGTCTTTACGGGCCGCTCGATTAAACGCCGAGCGGCCCCACGCGAGGTGAGCGATCCGCGCACCTCGCGTGGGGCCGAAAGCCCCTTTTCCTTTCCTTTTCCCTTTTCCCGCGGGAACGGCCCCTGTTTTGGGGCCGTTCCCATTTTTTGGACGTTTGCGCCCATCGTGGCCGGTTACCATTCATGAGCAGGTCGGCAGAGCCGCTGCCTTTCATGAGGCGGGTCGCTCCGCATGCGGTTTGACCGATAGCCAGCTGCCTGAAAATATCGTAGTAAGCCCATTGCACTACTAGGTAAAGTAGGCGCATAATTAACGACACGCTGTAAGCAGGAGCTGCGACGGGCGGGCGAGTGCTCCCGGGTGCGTTTCCCGGTGGTTCGCCCGCCCGTCGTATCGCTTCGAAACGGAAAAGGGAGACGAGAGACATGTCGTTCGACGTATTGGGGCCGGTGCTTGCCGTGCTGGTCATCTTCGCGGCGCTCATCGCGGTGCTGCGTTATCTGAAGGCGAAGGATAAAAGCTTCACGTTCCGCGTGTTCACGGCCTTGGGCATGGGCATTGTGCTGGGCGCGGGCATCCAGCTGGCGCTGGGCCGCGGCAGCGACGCCGCCACCACCGCGCTCGACTGGATGTCGCTGGTGGGAACCGGCTACATCGATCTTCTGCGCATGCTGGTCATGCCGCTGGTGTTCGTTGCCATCGTCGGCGCGTTCACGCGCACGAAGGCCGTCGACAACCTGGGCAAGATCGGCGGATCGGTGCTTGCCGTCCTGCTGATCACGGTGGCCATCGCGGCGCTGTTCGGCTGGGCGACCATCGCCTTGTCGGGCCTTGCCGGGGCGGACTTCACGCAGGGCAGCGTTGACGCAACCAAGCTCGACGCCCTGCAGACGCGTCAGGACAAGGTCGCCGATACCACCATCCCGCAGACCGTTCTGTCCATGATCCCCGTCAACGTGTTCGCCGACCTTGCCGGCACGCGCTCCACGTCCACCATCGCCGTGGTCATCTTCTCCGCTATCGTGGGCCTGGCCTACCTGAAGCTGCGCGACCGTGATTCCGAGCAGGCGCAGTTCTTCAGCAACCTCATCGATAGCCTGTACGGCATCGTCATGTGCATCGTGAAGATGGTCGTGGGCCTTACCCCCTACGGCGTGCTCGCCCTGATCGCGAACGTGACCGCCACCAGCGATTACGCCGCCATCCTCGACCTGGGCAAGTTCATCATCTTCAGCTACGTGGCCATCATCGCCATGTTCCTGGTGCACCTGCTTATCCTGGCCGGCAACCGCGTCAGCCCTATCACGTACCTTAAGAAGGCCTTCCCCGTGCTCTCGTTCGCGTTCGTGTCGCGCACCAGCGCCGGCGCCCTTCCCATGAACATCGAGACGCAGTCCAAGGCGCTCGGCGTCGATCCGGCGACGGCCAACTTCGCGGCAAGCTTCGGCATGTCCATCGGCCAGAACGGCTGCGCGGGCATCTACCCGGCCATGATGGCCACGCTCATCGCCCCCACCGTGGGAATCAACGTGTTCGATCCCACATGGGTCATCGGTCTGATCGCCGTCATCGTCATCAGCTCGTTCGGCGTTGCCGGCGTGGGCGGCGGCGCCACTTTCGCCAGCCTCATCGTGCTGGGCACCATGGGCCTGCCCATCGAGATCGTGGGCCTGATGGCATCCGTCGAGCCGCTCATCGACATGGGCCGTACCGCCCTCAACGTCAGCGACTCCATGGTGGCCGGCGTCACGTCGTCCAACTTCACCGGCGGCCTCGATCGCGATATGTACAGCGATCCCGCCGCGGTCATCAACGCCGACGGCATCGAGAAGGCCTAGCCCCTGCTCGTTTGTCCTTTGCGTGAAAAGCCTGGAAACGGCTGCCCCGATGGGCGGCCGTTTCCGTTTTCAGGTAAGATAGGGAAGCTTAAAACGCTTTACGATTTAACCGGGAGGTTGCATATGGCCGAGGAATACCGATACAAGCGCGTGCTGCTGAAGTTGTCCGGCGAGGCGCTGGCAGGCGACCTTGGTTACGGCATCGATCCGAAGGTGGTCGATTCCCTGGCCGACGAGATCGCCGACGTGGTGCATGATGGCGTCCAGCTTGCCATCGTGGTGGGCGGCGGCAACATCTTCCGCGGCGTCTCCGGCGCAACCGACGGCATGGACCGCGCCCAGGCGGACTACATCGGCATGCTGGCCACGGTCATGAACGCGCTGGCGCTGCAGGACGCCTTCGAGCGCCACGGCATCTTCAGCCGCGTGCAGAGCGCCATCAACATGCAGGAAGTGTCCGAGCCCTACATCCGTCGCCGCGCCATCCGCCACATGGAGAAGGGCCGCGTGGTCATCCTGGCCGCCGGCACGGGCAACCCCTACTTCACCACCGACACCACCGCGGCGCTGCGCGCCTGCGAGCTGGACGTCGACGTGCTCATGAAGGCCACGAAGGTCGATGGCGTCTACGATTCCGACCCCGTGAAGAACCCCGATGCGAAGCGCTACGATCGCATCAGCTACATGGAGGTTCTCTCGCAGGGGCTCAATGTCATGGACTCCACGGCCACCAGCCTGTGCATGGACAACAAGGTTCCCATGATCGTGTTCGACCTCACGGTGCAGGGCAACATCGCCCGTGCGCTGAAGGGCGAGGACGTCGGAACCACCGTAGAGTAGTAACGTCTTCCGCGTCGCCCGGGCAGGGCGGGCGCTCAAGGGAAAGGAACCGAAATGATCGACGAGATCATGCTTGAAACCGAGGAGAAGATGCAGCGCGCCGTGAACGGCCTGCACAACGCCTTCGGCACCGTTCGCACGGGCCGCGCCAACGCCATGGTGCTCGACCGCATCAAGGTGGACTACTACGGCGTCCCCACGCCCATCAACCAGATGGCGGGCGTGAAAACGCCCGACGCTCATATGCTGGTCATCGAGCCTTGGGACAAGGGCGTCCTGGGTGCCATCGAGCACGCCATCATGGAAAGCGACCTGGGCGTCACGCCGAACAACGACGGCTCGGTCATCCGCCTGCCGTTCCCCGCGCTCACCGAGGATCGCCGCCGCGAGCTCGTGAAGCAGTGCAAGGAGTACGCCGAGGAGGCCCGCGTGGCCATCCGCAACGCCCGCCGCGACGGCAACAGCCACGTTGCCAAGTCCGTCAAGGAAGACAACCTTCCCGAGGACGAGCAGCGCCGCGCCGAGGCTGAGATCCAGAAGCTCACTGACAAGTACGTCGCCGAAGTCGACGCGGTGTTCAAGAAGAAGGAAGCCGAGGTCATGGAGATCTAGGAGCGGCGTTCGCCTGCCGGCGAATCCGTTGCTCGGAGCTGCGGGTCCTGGCGCATCGTGCGCTCATGGCTTGTGTGGGCGCGGCTGGCTACTGCCAGTCTGCGCGGCCGGGTCGACGATGGGGGAGCGGCTCCTGCTTTCGTCCAACGCATCTCCGATCTCCTCGCAACCCTGGTTCGCAACCGGGTTGCGCCATCCGGCTCTTATGAGCGTTTCCCTAGTGCCAGCCGGCGGTTTCCCCGCCGGTTGGCTTTTCCCTTATGTAAGAGGCTGCCCATGAACAAGACGCTTGATTACATATTCCCGAATCCGCCCAAGGGCCTGGACCCTGCTGCCCTCGACCCACGGGCGATCCCCGAGCATGTCGCCGTTATCATGGACGGCAACGGCCGTTGGGCGAAGAAGCGCGCGCTGAATCGCCTGAAGGGCCACAAGGCCGGCATCGAGGCGGTGCGCGAGACCATTCGGTGTGCCTCCGACCTGGGTGTTCGCTATCTGACCATCTATTCGTTCTCCACGGAGAACTGGAAGCGCCCTCAGGAAGAGGTCGTTGGCCTGATGGACCTGTTCGCCAAGACCATGCTGGCCGAGGTCGATGGCCTGCATGAGGAGAACGTGCGCGTGCGCACCATCGGCGACCTTTCGGCCTTGCCCGCCGAAACGCGCGAGGCTTTCGAGGAAGCATGGCTGAAAACGCGTGGCAACACGGGCATGACCTTGGTCGTTGCGGTGAACTACGGCTCGCGGCAGGAGATTCTGCATGCCGCCGAGGCGTGCGTGCGCCGGGCGCTGGCAACGGCGGCCGAGGGAGGCGACCCCACCGCGCCGCTGACGGAGGCCGAGTTCGCCGAGGGGTTGTACACGGTCGGCATCCCCGACCCTGAAGTGGTCATCCGCACGTCCGGCGAGATGCGCCTGTCGAACTACCTGCTGTGGCAGGTCGCCTATTCCGAGTTCGTGGCCACCGACGTGCTCTGGCCTGATTTCGACCGCTACGAGTTATTGCGCTGTCTGCTGGAGTTCCAATCCCGAGATAGGCGCTTCGGGGCGGTGAAATAGATGTCCGAGGATCCGCAAGGCGGCGAGCAGCGGTGCGCGGAAGAGCGCTCGCGCGGCGAGCGCTTGAAGGATTTCGCGTACCGGAAAACGCCGCAGAAGTTCAAGAACGCTTCTGACCTGCAGGTTCGTTTCCGCACGGGGTTCATATACGTTACCGTCTCCGTGCTGTGCATCCTTGCGAGCGAATGGACCACGCTGGCCTTGCTGTCCGCCACCGCTGCGGTATGCGCGGGGGAGTTCTACTACATGCTGCGCGCCGATGCGAAGCTGCCAAACGAGATGCTCGGCATCGTGGCGGCGGCGCTCTATCCGCTCAGCGTGCACTTCTTCGGGTTGTCGGGCGCGCTTATGGTCAGTCTCGTGCTGTTGCTGGCGCTTATCGTGTGGTATGTGTTCTGGATGCGCGCGCGTATCCCCGATGTGGGCGTCAGCTTCTTCGGCGCGGCGTATTGCGGCATGCTGCTTTCCGGCTTGGTGGTGGTTCGCCAGGCGCTGCCGCATCCGTGGGGCGGCGTGTTGGTGCTCGGCATCTTCTTCAGCGTGTGGGCGAACGACTCTTTCGCCTACCTGGTCGGCAGCAAGTTCGGCAAGCATAAGCTGGCGCCGCGCGTGTCGCCGAAGAAAAGCTGGGAGGGCTTTTTCGCAGGCTTGGTTGGGTCGGCGCTGTTCTGGTGCCTGTTCACGCTTATCCCCGGGCTGAACCTGGGCATTCCCATGGCAATGGCGTTCGGCGTGATCAGCGGCCTGTGCGGCGTGCTCGGCGATTTGGCCGAAAGCCGCATCAAGCGCAACGTGGGCTTCAAGGATTCCGGCAAGCTGCTGCCGGGCCATGGCGGCCTGCTCGACCGTTGCGACAGCCTGTTTTTAGTGGCGGTCGCCTCTGCCATCTTGTTGGTGGCGGGCGGGTGCATCCCCTTTAGCTGGTAAATCGAACGAGCCAACGTTCTTGCGGCGTTGGCTCGAGTTGTATTCGCAGATGATCGGAGGCTTTCATGAAACGCATCGTTGTTCTCGGCTCCACGGGCTCCATCGGGACGCAAACGGTCGACGTGGTTCGGCAGCATTCCGACGAGCTGGAGATCGTCGGCTTGGCGGTGAACACGCGCGTAGGCGATATGCTTGCGCAGGCGCGCGCCCATAACGTGCGCAACCTTGCCGTGGGCGATGAGCGCTTGGCAGACCAGTCGATCGCGTCCGAGGTGCGCGAGCAGGCCGGCGCCCAAGGCGTGTGGGGTTTCGGCATGGACGCCGTGGTGGACCTGGTGCGTCTGCCCGAGGCGGACGTGGTGGTCAACGCGCTGGTAGGCGCTGCCGGCTTGCGCGCAAGCTACGAAACGCTGCGTGCGGGCAAGGTCCTTGCATTGGCGAACAAGGAAAGCCTGGTGGTGGGCGGCGATTTGATCATGCCACTGGCGGCGCAGGTGGATGCGCAGCGTCGCACGGCGGGCACGGCCCCCGCGGTGGGCCCGGCGGGCGCCCTCATGCCCATCGACTCCGAGCACGGTGCCATTTACCAATGCCTGCTGGGCGAATCCGAGCGAGAGGTCTCCCGCTTGTGGGTTACGGCCTCTGGCGGCCCGTTCCGTGGCAGGAAGCGCGCCGATCTTGAGGGCATCACCCCTGCTCAGGCGCTGAACCATCCCACGTGGAACATGGGCGCGAAGATCTCCATCGATTCGTCCACGCTTATGAACAAGGGCTTGGAGGTCATTGAGGCGCATCATCTGTTCAACATGCCCTACGACAAGATCAGCGTGGTTGTCCAACCGCAAAGCGCCATCCACTCCATGGTGGAGTTCACCGACGGCAGCGTGAAGGCGCATCTGGGCACCACCGATATGCGCATTCCCATCCAGTTCGCGCTCAGCTATCCGCAGCGCTGGGAAGCGCCCGTCGAGCCCTTGGATTTCACCAAGCTGGGAAGCCTGGAGTTCGCCCCGGCCGACACCGACACGTTCCGCTGCTTGGAACTTGCCCGCCACGCCGGCGGCGTTGGCGGAACGCTGCCGTGCGTCATGAACGCCGCCAACGAGGTGGCGGTGGCGGCGTTTTTGGCGGAGCAGGGCAGCTACCTGGGCATCGCCGAGTGCGTGGAGGCCGTCATGGACGCGCACGAGCGCGAGGGCGTGCAGAAGGTGGAAAGCCTCGAGCAGCTGCAGGCGCTTGACGCATGGGCCCGCGAAACCGCCCGCAAGTCGGTGCGTTAAGGTTCGCACGCTGTCAATAGCGTGCATCGTGTGGTTATGGTTCCGCTTCGGTAACGGGGCGGAACCTCTTTTTATAATGAGACGGATTCCAACGCGCGGGGCTGTCAAGCGAAGTCCCGCTTCGTCGTATGTCCGCAGCTAAGGCAAGGAGCCCGTTGTTGAACGTCATCCTCATGATCTTGTACTGCACCATCGTGCTGGGTATTCTGGTGGTCATCCACGAAGGCGGCCACTATCTGGCGTCGCGCGCCTTTGGCGTGCGCGTCACCGAGTTCATGCTGGGCATGCCGGGCCCCAACATCGGCTTCAAGAAATGGGGTACGAAGTTCGGCGTCACGCCCATCTTGCTGGGCGGTTATGCACGCGTGTGCGGCATGGAGCCGGGCGAGATGAGCCCGCATCTGGAGCCGGTGCTGGCGGCGCTGTACCATCGGGGTACGGCGAACATGGAGGATATCGCCCGCGATTGCGGCATTCCCGATGAGGATGCGCTCAAGGCGCTCGATGAGCTGGTGGACTGGGGAAGCTGCACCGGTCCCACGAAGAAGGACGAGTACAACACGTATCGCGCCGCAGAGGCCATCCCATCCAAGAAGCAGATTTGCGTGGCGCTTGAAGCAGGCAAGCCCGCGCCGCAACGCTATGCCGAGGGGCAGGCGCGCCCGGTCGAGGATGCCCATGCGCTGTTCGAGAGCGAGTATCGGCAGCAATACCGCAGCCTGCCGTTTTGGAAGCGCTCGGTCATCTTGCTGGCGGGCATCGCGGTTAACCTGCTGTTCGCCATGCTGGTGTTCGTGGTGCTGTTCAGCGTCATAGGCTTCGATGTGCGGATGCAATCGGGCGAGGTGACGCACATGACGGTGGACCCGGGTCGCGCCATCGTGGCGGGCTTCACGTACATCGGTATGGTCGTGCAGGCGGTTGCAGACCTGTTCAACCCGGCAACAGCGGCGCAAACGGTGTCGGATTCGTCTTCGGTGGTGGGCATCGCCGTGATGTCGAAGCAGTTCGCCGATGCGGGCTTGGTGCCGTTCATGCAGTTCATGGCCATGATCTCGGTATCGCTGGGCATCATGAACCTGCTGCCCATCCCGCCGCTCGACGGCGGCCGCTTCGTCGTCGAGGTGTTCCAGAAGCTGTCGAACAAGGTGGTCTCCATGCGCGCCATGAACGCCATGAGCGCCGCCGGCATGGCATTGTTCCTGATGTTTTTCCTGGTCATGGTCAATCAGGATGTGCAGCGCATCATCTCGGGGACGTTCTTTGGGCAATAGGAGGCTACACTTCCGTCCCGTGTATCGCGTAAGCCGGCAGGGTGCTCGCCCCCTTGCCGGCTTTTTCTTCGCCTGTTGCTTGTATACGTTTCGCCAACGAGGGGCGCTACGCTGGTAGAATAGCCGCTATGGAAACTAATGAGAACATGGGCAACGCGTGCGCCGCGGCTCCTTCGGGGGCCGCGGCTTGCCCGTTGCCGCAGGACGCTATGCGTCCCAATCAGAAAACGCGCCAGGTGCACGTGGGTAACGTGGCGCTTGGCGGTGGCGCTCCCGTGGTGGTGCAGTCCATGCTCAACGCCCCGGCCGATGACGCGCAGGCCAACCTCGCGCAGATCCAGCAGCTGGCCGATGCCGGCTGCGAGGTCGTGCGCATGGCCGTTCCGCGCCGCAGCTGCCTGGACACGTTCCAGGCCGTGTGCGAGGAATCGCCTTTGCCCGTCGTGGCCGACGTGCACTTCGATGCGACCATCGCCATCGAGGCGGCGCGCCGCGGCGCGGCGAAGCTGCGCATCAATCCCGGCAACATCGGCGGCTTGGCGAAAACCGATGCCGTGCTCGACGCCGCCGGGCAGGCAGGCATTCCCATCCGCATCGGCGTGAACGCCGGCTCGCTCGACCAGGCGCTGGCCGAGCGCAACGATCTTTCGCTTCCCGAGAAGCTGGCCGCCTCCGCGCGCCAGTATGTGGAATACTGCGAAGGCCGCGGCTTTCACGACCTGGTGGTCAGCGCAAAGGCCCACGATGTCATGACCACGGTGCGCACGTACCGCAAACTGGCACGCGAGATCCCGCATATCCCACTGCATATCGGCGTCACCGAGGCGGGCACCACGTTCCAAGGCGTCATCAAAAGCGCTTCCGGCCTGGGCATTCTGCTCGAGCAGGGCATCGGGGACACCATGCGCATCTCGCTCACCGACGACCCGGTCACGGAAATGCGCGCCTGCTGGTCGCTGCTCGGCGCGCTCGACCTGCGCCGCCGCAACCCCGAGCTGATCAGCTGCCCCACCTGCGGAAGGTGCCAGGTCGACCTGATCGGGCTGGCGCAGGAAGTGGAGCGGCGCATCGCCGACCTGGATAAGCCGTTGAAGGTGGCCGTCATGGGCTGCGTCGTCAACGGGCCGGGCGAGGCCGCCGACGCCGACATCGGCGTGGCCTGCGGCAAGGGCGTGGGCGTGGTGTTCCGCCACGGCCAAACCGTTCGAAAAGTGGAAGAAGGCGCCATCGTCGACGCTTTACTGGAAGAGATAAAGGACCTGTAAATGAACAACGCCAACATCACGCGCATGAACGCCCTGTACGCTCCCACGCTCAAGGAAGATCCCACCGATGCCGAGATCGCCAGCCATAAGCTGCTGCTGCGCGCCGGCTTCATCCGCAAGACCGCTGCCGGCATCTACACGTTTCTGCCCCTGGGCAAGCGCGTGCTGACCAAGATCGAGAACATCGTGCGCGAGGAGATGGACGCATGCGGCGCCCAGGAGATCCGCATGCCCATGCTGCAACCCGAGGAGCTGTGGCAGGAGTCCGGCCGCGCCGATGCGTACGGCCCCGAGCGCATGCGCCTCAACGACCGTCACGACCACGAGTTCTGCCTCGGCCCCACCCACGAGGAGCTTATCACCGCGCTCGTGCGCGCCGAGCTGCGCTCTTACAAGCAGCTGCCGCTGAACATGTATCAGATCCAGACGAAGTTCCGCGACGAGATCCGCCCGCGCTTCGGCCTGCTGCGCAGCCGCGAGTTCGTCATGAAGGACGGCTACAGCTTCCATGACACGCAGAAATCGCTGCAGGAGGAGTACGACAGGATGTACGCGGCGTACGAGCGCATCTGCGCGCGTTGCGGCCTTGAGTTCCGTCCCGTGCAGGCCGATGCCGGCCAGATCGGCGGCGCGGTCACCTGTGAGTTCCATGCGCTTGCCGAAGCCGGCGAGTCCGCGCTCGTGTACTGCGATTGCGGTTACGCCGCAAGCGACGAGGTGGGCGAGGGCCTGGCTCGCCCCACGGTCTACGACGTGCCCGAGATGCAGAAGGTGGCCACGCCCGGCGTGCACACCATCGCCGAGCTCGCCGAGTTCCTGGGTATTCCGGAATCCTCCACCGTGAAGGCGCTTTCCGGCAAGAACGACGAGGGCAAGCTCGTCGTGCTGTTCGTCCCCGGCGACCATGAGGTGAACGAGGAGAAGGCCGCCCGCGCCGCCGGCGGCTTCACCATCCTCACCGATGACGATATGGAGGCCTACGGCCTGCACAAGGGCTCCATGGGCCCGGTCGGCCTGCCCGAGGGCGCCTTCGTCATCGCGGCAAACAGCCTGAAGGCGGTGCCGAAGTGGGTCGTCGGCGCAAACGAGGACGGTTATCACTACGTGGGCGCGCAGCTTGGCAAGGACTTCAAGGTCGATCAGTGGGCCGATATCATCACCGTCAAGCCCGGCGACTGCTGCCCGAAGTGCGGTATGGAGCTCAAGGGCGCACGCGGCATCGAGGTCGCGCAGGTGTTCCAGCTCGGCGACAAGTACTCTCGTGCCATGAACGCCACCTTCATGAACAAGGACGGCAAGGAGCAGCCGTTCATCATGGGTTGCTACGGCGTGGGCGTGTCCCGTACCCTGGCCGCTATCATCGAGCAGCATAACGACGAGAACGGCATGATCTGGCCGATGTCCGTGGCTCCGGCGCACGTGTGCATCCTGCCGCTCGCCACCGGCGACGACCTGGTGCAGCCCGCTGCCGAGAAGCTGGCCGAGGAGCTGGCGGGCCTGGGTCTGGAAGTGGTCATCGACGACCGCAAGGAGCGCGCGGGCGTGAAGTTCGCCGAGGCCGACCTGATGGGCTGGCCGCTGCAGATCGTCATGGGCAAGCGCGGCCTTGCCGAGGGCAAGGTCGAGATCAAGCGCCGCTCCACCGGCGAGCGCCGCGACATCTCGCTGGAGGCGCTCTCCGAGGCGCTGACCTTCGCCAAGGGCGCGCAGCGTCGTTGGGGCAATAACCTGAACGCCTTCGCCGGCTTGTTCGTCGAGAAGGCCGAATAGCGCTTTCACGAACGTGTATCCCT
>NZ_QUCY01000006.1:0-33603 GCF_003474385.1 Eggerthella sp. AM16-19 | reverse complement strand
CATGTGCCGCCCCCGCTTCGGTTTTGGGGTAGGTCTGCGTTAGGCGGGTTGCCGCGCTTGCGGTTGTTTGGGGTAGGCCTGCGTTAGGCGGGTTGCCGCGCCCGCGGCGATCGAGGCGGTTCGCGGCTGGGCGACCGTCTCTTCGCCTTTATCGTTGCTCGTAGCGCTGCGCCACCCACGTGCGCACGGTCTGCACGAACGCCCGCGTGGCGACCGAGGCGGTGTCCGCAGATCGCATGGCGATGGATATCTCCCGCCGCATCTCCAGATGCGGCGGGAGCACGGCCAAGGGGAGCACGGTATCTTCAAGCAGCAATCCTGGCAATATGCTGAAACCCAGCCCTTTGCTCACCATGTTCATAACGCTGTAGTCGCTATCGACGGCGAAACGCACGTGCGGTTTCACCCCGCTGTTGCGCAGCAGCGCTTCCGCTTCCTGCATCGATCTGCTTCGCGGCTGGATGAAAGGCTCCTCGGCAAGCGTTCGCACGGGGACGCGGTCGACATGTGCGAGCGCATGGTCGGGCGGCAGCAGCACCATGATCGGGTCGTCGTGCAAGGGGATGGTTTTAAGCGCCCGTTTTGCGGGCGCGACCAAAAACCCGCAATCGGCATCCCCGTGCCATAAGGCGCGTTCGAGCTCCGCTTCGTCGTCGATGCACATCAGATGCAGCTCCACGCCGGGGCATTTCCGCTCAAAGGCCTTCACCATGCCGGGAAACCAATGGGTGGAGATGCTGGTAGGTGCGGCTACGCGCACTACGCCGCGCTCCAGGCGCCTAAGCTCGGCTATTCGGCTTGCCAGCTGCCGTTCGCCGTTGCAAACGTTGGAGATCCACGGCAGCAGGTCCTCGCCTTCGGCTGACAGGTGGGCTTCCTTGTAATCACGTACGACCAATTGCACGCCCATTTCCTTTTCCAAGGAAGATATCATGCCGCTGATGCCTGATTGCGAGTAGCCAAGATCGTTCGCTGCTTGCGTGAAGCTGCCGGTCTCGGCAACGCGCAGCAGGGCATGGTATTTCGGGTTCACCATATGATGCTCCTTTGTGGGATGCAGCGGTTTTCACAAGCGGCGGCGATGGTCTCGCGCCGCGACGATGCGGACGGGTTGCCCGCACGTGCGAGCCCGGCAAGTTGGCACGATAAGCGCATGGGGGGAGGCCCCCAGCAATTGAGCATTGTAGCTGCAAGGGGGCCTGCTGCATCCGGCAAGGCAAAGGAGAAGGCCGCGAAGCTCCTGTTTACGCGGGGGACCGGTATCGTGGCGGCCCTTGCCTTGGTGCGACCGCCGAGGCGCGTAAGGTATCGTTTCGGCTTCAACTTCGCGCTTGAGGTCGCCTGCGCGGCCGGGCGTGTTGCATTATAGGCATGTAGGGGCTTGCCGAATGTGCGAGCGTATCGAAAGGGGAGTCTGATATGGCAACGATCGGCGATGGTTTCAAGGACATCTTCCTGGCTGGCGTGGGGGCTATGGCCATCACGGGCGAGAAGGCCACAAATCTGGTGAGCACGCTTATCGCGAAGGGCGAGCTTACCGTCGAGCAGGGCAAGCAGATCAACACCGAGCTTGCGCATAAGGCGGCCAATGTCGCGCAGTCCGCGCGCTTCGATGCGCTTGAGGCGCGCATGTCGGTCATGACTCCCGAGGAGCGCGAGGCCTTCGCCGCGAAGGCGGCCGAGATCGCGGCGCGCCCGGCGGCGCAGCCTGTGCAGGAGCAGCCGCAGGCGGAGGACTCCCAGAAGCCTTCCGAGCAGGCCGAAGCGTCCGCCGAGCAATAGGGGTCGCGTGCTTCCATGGCCGACAACACGCTGTTGAAATACTTCTTCTCGTCAGGTTCCGAGGTGGACCCCGAGGGGCAGTTCAACCTTACGCGCAAATCGCGCACGCAAAGGCTGCGCGAGATATACACCATCATGCAGAAGCATCATTTCACGAAGGGGTTCACGCCCGAATCCTTCCGTAGCATGCTGGAGGGCCTGGGTCCTAGCTTCGTGAAGATCGGGCAGACGCTTTCCACCCGTTCGGAGATCTTGCCCAAGGCCTATTGCGACGAGCTGAAGAAGCTGCAGGCAAGGTCGAAGCCGCTTCCGTTCGACGAGATGCTCGCGGCCATGGACTCCATCTACGGGGACGAACGCGAGAAGCTGTTCGTCGAGATCGACCCCAAGCCGCTCGGAAGCGCCTCCTTGGCGCAGGTGCACAAGGCGCGTCTTGCCGACGGCAGCGTGGTGGCGGTGAAGATCCAGCGACCAGGCGTGCGCGCCACCATGGCGCAGGATATCGACATCATGCGCATCGTGGCGCGGCAGGCGTCGCGGTTCATCAAAGACGGGCAGATGCTCGACTTGCGTGATGTGGTCGAGGAGCTGTGGGCAACGTTTCTCGAGGAGACGGACTTCAAGCGCGAAGCGGCCAACCTGCAGGAGTTCGCGCTGCTGAACAAGGATGTGGCCTTCATCGCATGCCCGAAGGTCTATCCCGAGCTGTGTCGCGAGAACATCCTGGTCATGGAGTACGTCGACGGCATCCCCATCGATGATTTCGAGAAGCTGCGCGCTGCAGGATACGACTTGCAGGAGATCGGTGAGAAGATCCTGGACAACTATGCCACGCAGGTGCTGGATTTCGGCTTTTTCCACGCCGACCCGCATCCGGGCAACATGCTGGTGCGCGACGGGAAAATCGTCTACATCGACCTTGGCATGATGGGCCGCTTATCCCCGCGCGACCGCGCGGGGTTCGGCTCCATCATCAACGCCGTGGGGATGCAGAGCGCTTCAGAGCTCAAAGACGCCCTGCTGGCGTTCGCCATCCAGCGCGACAACAACGCCATCGACCATACGCGTTTCCTGGCAGACCTTGATCTGCTGTTGAAAGACTACGGTTCATGCGACGTCAGCGCCATCGACGTCGGCCAGCTGCTCTCGGATATCCTGAACCTCACGCGTCAATGCAAGGTCACGCTGCCGCCGTCCATCACCAGCGTGTCACGCGGCATCGTTACCCTTGAGGGCACCGTCATGCCGCTCATTCCCAACGAGAACATGGTGTCCATCATCAACGCGCATATCCAGCGCACGAAGGATGTGAAGGCTGAGATGATAAGCGCCATGCAGGAGCTGGCGCTGGCGTTGCGCGCCGCGGGATCGGGCACGCTGGATACGGCGAAGTATGCAGGTCAGGCGCTGCGCATGCTCACGCGCGGGCAGGTTAAGGTGAACATGGAGGTCCTGGGCTCCGAGGCGCCCATGCGCAGCCTTTCGATTATCATCAACAGGCTGTCGCTGGGCATCATCGTGGCAGGCCTGTTCATCGGCTCGTCCATGGTAGCCCTGTCCACCATGGAGCCGCGCGTTCTCGGGGTTCCCGTGCTGTCCTTCTTCGGATATCTGGGCGCGTTGGTACTGTCCATCTGGGTGGTCACGGATATCTTGCGAAAGCGACGTTAGCGCTTGTTACGACTTCATCTTCGTCTCCGTCTTGCATTTCGGGCATACCACGCGCATCGTTCCTTTCCCGCGGGGCACGGAAAGCTCCTGCCCGCAATTCTCGCAGCGGAAGTACTTCGTGGTCTTGCGGTTGGACCATTTCTTCTTCGCAAGCTCGTAGCTGCGGCGGGGTTTGGCGGACAGGCGCAGGTACTTCTGGTTCTCTCGGCGGCGTTTCCCGATGTTTTTCGAGCAGGTGCGCCAAATGGCCAGCGCCATCGCCGCAAGCGCGACATAGGAAAGCCACCCGCAATGCGGCAGGATGGAAGCCAGCATGGTGATGATGCCCAGCGCTACCAGCGCGTTGCAAAGGTCGTCGTTGCCGTAACGGCCTTGCATCCATACGGCAGTGCGTTGAGCCAATCGTTGGAAGAAGTTTCTCATAGAGGTGCCTAACGTTTTGGTGATGCGGCGTATCGCGCCCTGTAAGGTGAGTTTGCGGCCTCCCGGGGCGCGGTGTCTACTGTATTGCTCTTTGCCTAGGGGGCGGGGTGCATGCTGGTGGGCGTTACCTAATGGTTCCCTTTTTCGGCACGGTTTTGCGACGGGGGCGAATCGTTGTGGGACGACGCGTCCATCTCCGGCTCCGACCAAGCCCGCGTCTTATCGCAGGGACGAGTTCGCTCGATCCAGGATATCCTTCACCGTCTGCGGCTGCTGGTCGCACAGCAGCGGGAAGGGCATCGGGGAAGCAGGATCGTCCTCGAACCGGTCGGTCAGGAACTTCACGTACCAGGTGACGTCATGCCATTGCCCGCACGTGAAGCCGGCGTGTCGTTGATGTCCCATCACTTCGAAGCCGAGGCCTTCGTGCAGGCGCTGGCTGGGGTCGTTCGGGCTGGTCACAATACCGTACACCGCTTTGATGCCCTGTGCAGCGCATAGCTCGATGAGCGTGTGGTACAGCACGGCGCCCAGGCCATGGCCTTGCGCGGCGGGCGCAAGATACACGGAAAGCTCGGAGTTCCATCGGTATGCGCCGCGGTCGCGCAGCTCATGGGCGTAAGCGTAGCCAACCACCTTGCCGTCAAGCTCGGCAACCAGGTAGGGATGGGCGGCAAGCACGCCGTCCGTGCGGGCCTGAAAGGCCTCGCGCGTGGGAATTTCTTCCTCGAATGTTATGGATGTGTCTATGTAGGGCGCGTAGATGCCCAAGATGGCGTCGGAGTCGGCGCTGGTCGCAAGGCGGATGACGGGAGTGGTCATGAAAAGGGCTCCTTCTCGTTTTCGATCAAGAGCCCATGGTACTACTGCTTTGCGGGGGTTGCGTGATGGTCGAGATGACGCCCGATTCCTACGCTGGACTCTTCTCTGCCAAGATCAGCCCGACTTCGTCATCGGTCGATTCGTGATTCGGGGCGTGCTTTGCCGGCGCGATGCGGGCGGATTGCGGGGCATGCTGCGGCCTCGCCTATTCCAACGCCGGGTGGTCCCTGCTTGTTTCCACGAGGCCTAATCCTTCTTGCGCCGGGTGCGCGCGATATGGAAAACGCTACGAATCGCCGATGTTTGCGGTATACTCCGTAGGCACATGCATAGACGAAGACAGCGGCGCGCATCATCGCGGTCGGCAGAGACGGGTTTCATCGGCTGAAAGGACCCGGGCGGCAAGCGCGTTGATTCCCTTCCGAGCATCATGGTTGAAAGCGGGGCGCGGCAAGCGCGGACGTTTTAGTAGGCCGTGGCGGGTGCCTCCGTTATCGGGGCGAATGAAGCGGGCGGTTCGCGCAGGTGCGCGTCCGTCAACCAAGGTGGTACCGCGAGAGCCTTCTCTCGTCCTTGGACTGGGTGAATCCCAGGCCAAAGGCGAAGAGGGCTCTTTTTTATTGGCCGCATACGGCGGCCATCGGCAAATGTGGAAAGGATCGGACACATGGCAATCGTGGACGAGCTGTCGGCGTTGCGCACGAGCACGCTGGCCGCCATCGAACAGGCTGCGGACACTTCCGCGCTCGAGGAGGTGCGCGTGGCGGTGCTGGGCAAGGCCGGCACGCTGACGGGTTACCTGCGCGGCATGGGCCAGGTGGCGAAGGAGGAGCGCGCCGCTGTGGGCAAAGCGGTGAACGAGGTGCGCGGCGCCGTCGAGGCGGCGCTCGAGGAGCGCAAGCGCGCGCTTGCCGCCAAGGAACTCGAGGCGGCTATCGATGCGGCGGCCGTCGACGTCACGCTGCCGGGCCGCGGCCAGCAAGTGGGCACGCGCCATCTCATCAACGCCATCACCGATCAGATCTCCGAGATCTTCCTGGGCTTGGGCTACACCGTGGCCCAAGGTCCCGAGGTGGAAACCGACTACTATAACTTCGAGGCGCTCAACGCCCCGGCCGATCACCCCAGCCGCAGCATGCAGGACACCTTCTACGTGGTCGATCGCTCCGGCGAGGAGTCCGCGGTGCGCGGCGAGTCCAAGGTGCTGCTGCGCACGCAGACCTCCGGCGTGCAGGTGCACGTCATGGAGCAGCAGAAGCCGCCCATCTACATCATCGCCCCGGGCAAGGTGTATCGCCGCGACGTGGCCGACCCCAGCCATCTGCCGCAGTTCACGCAGATCGAGGGTCTGGTCGTCGACAAGGGCATCTCGTTCGGCGACCTGAAGGGCACGCTCGACTACTTCTGCAAGCAGATGTTCGGCCCCGACCGCAAGACGCGCTTCCGCGCCCACTACTTCCCGTTCACCGAGCCTTCCGCCGAGGCCGACGTCAGCTGCGGCGTGTGCGGCGGCACGGGTCATCTGCACGACGGCGAGCGTTGCCGCATGTGCAAGGGCACGGGCTGGCTGGAGATCCTGGGCTGCGGCATGGTCGACCCCAACGTGCTCAGCATGTCGGGCATCGATCCGGAGGAGTATTCGGGCTTCGCGTTCGGCGTGGGCGTCGAGCGCGTTGCGTGCTTGAAGTACAACGTCCCCGACCTGCGCATGCTGCTCGAGGGCGATATGCGCTTCCTTCGCCAGTTCTAGCCCTGTTTGCTCGACGGCGGCGAAGTCGCTCGACGGCGCGGATCGGCGGAACCTAGCTTGGGTTTTCCGCTTTCGGCGCACGGGCGATGGCCGTGCTCGGCTTGATCGGACGCGTTTGATACGGTGCTTCGCCATCAAGGCCGATTCCGGCAAGCTCGGCCGTCCCACTGATTTTCATCGGCCTTGGCCGATGTCATAGAAAGAGAATGTCATGAAAGTATCGCTGAAATGGCTGAACGAATACGTTGAGGTCCCTACGGATATCAAGGCGTTCTGCGACAAACTCGACCTTACGGGAACGGGCGTGGAGGGCGTTGAGACGCTTGGCGCTGCGTTCGACCATGTGGTAACTGCCAAGGTCCTTAAAAAGGAGCATCATCCCGACTCCGATCATATGTGGGTGTGCTCGGTCGACGTGGGCGGGCTCAACGTCGATAAAGAAGGTAACCCCGAGCCGCTGCAGATCGTCTGCGGCGCCCAGAACTTCAACGAGGGCGACCATATCGTCACCGCCATGGTGGGCGCGGAGCTGCCCGGCGATGTGAAGATCAAGAAGTCCAAGCTTCGCGGCGTCGCCAGCTTCGGCATGAACTGCTCCGCGCGCGAACTCGGCTTAAGCGGCGACCATGACGGCATCATGATCTTGCCCGAAGATGCCCCGGTGGGCGTCCCGTTCGCCGAGTACGCCGGTCTCACCGACACTGTGCTCGACCTGGAGATCACTCCGAACCGCCCCGATAGCCTCTCCATCGCCGGCCTGGCTCGCGAGGTGGGCGCGATGTATCGTCGCGACTGGAACGACCCGCTGGCAGAGATGGCCGCCAAGCTCCAGCTCGATGCCTCTGCAACCCCCGTTGACGAACAGGTTCAAATCACGGTCGAGGATGCCAAGCGTTGCCCGCGCTACACGGCGCGCGTCATCCGCGGCTGCAAGGTGGGCCCCAGCCCCGACTGGATGGTCGAGCGCCTTGCTGCTATCGGCCAGCGCTCCGTCAACAACATCGTCGACGTCACGAACTACATCCTGTTCCTGTTCGGCCAGCCGCTGCACGCGTTCGACCTGGACAAACTGAAGAATGCCGATGGTCGTGCGCACATCGTGGTGCGCGCCGCGCAAGACGGCGAGCCGCTGACCACGCTTGACGGCGAGAAGCGCACCCTTACCAGCGACATGACCGTCATCTCTACCCCTGAGCAGGGCGCGGTTGCCTTGGCCGGCGTCATGGGCGGCCTTGACACCGAGGTGACCGACGATACGGTGAACATCCTGCTGGAAGCCGCCACGTTCGAGGCGGGCCGCACCAGCCGCACCAGCCGCAACCTTGGGCTTATCAGCGAAAGCTCCATGCGCTATGAGCGCGGTGTGGACGACCACGGCGTCGAGGCGCGTTCCGCCGCCGCGGCGGCTCTCATTGTGGAGGTTGCCGGCGGCACCGTAAGCGCCGCCGCGGCCGACGACCAGGGCATCATCGACGTGTGGCCCGAGCCTAGCACCGCCGCGCAGTTGAGGTTCCGTATCCCGCGCTTCCGCTCCATGATGGGCGCCCAGATCCCGCGCGAGTTCATCGTCGAGATTCTGGAGCGCTTGGGCTGCAAGGTCGAAGATACCGCCGACGAGGACGTGCTGGACGTGGTTTCCCCCACCTTCCGCCCCGACCTGCCGCGTGAGATCGACCTGTACGAGGAGGTGCTGCGCCTGTACGGCATGGATCTCATCCCCGAGACGCTGCCCGGCGGCCGCGGCCGCTTCGGCGTGCGTTCCCATATGGAGCACGTGCTGGATACCGTCAACCGCACCATGACCGCATCCGGCCTCAACGAGACCATGACGTATTCCTTCGCCGAGCCCACCGAGCTCGAGCGTCTGCGCATACCCGTCGAGGGGCTGGGCGATCCCGTGGAGATCATCAACCCCATGAACTCCGACCAGTCGGTCATGCGCCAGAGCATCATCCCGGGCCTTTTGCGCTCGGTGGCGCACAACCAGGCTCGCGGCGTGAAGAACATCCAGCTCTACGAGCAGGGCATGGTGTTCTTCGCTCACGAAGGCAAGAAGCAGCCTAAGGAGCGCCGTCGTCTGGCCGGCGTCATGGCGGGCGCGTTCGGCGATGCGGCCTGGAACGTGCAGCCCGCGGCGTTCGACTTCTTCGATGGCAAGGGCGTCGTGGAGAACCTGATGCGCGAGCTGGCCATCCCGAAGGTCCGTTACAAGGCGCTGTCCGCGCAGGAGGCCCCGCATCTGCAGCCCGGTCGCGCCGCCCAGGTGCTCTCCGGCGGCACGGTGCTCGGCTGGGTAGGCGAGCTGCATCCGCTGGCTTGCGCCGCCTATGACGCGCAGGCGCCCGTGGTCGCCTTCGAGCTGGACGTCGAGGCGCTCGCCAAGGCCTGCCGCCCTGCGCGCGACTACGTTGACGTGCCCACGTTCCCGGCCGTTTCCATCGACCAGGCGTTCGTGGTCGACGAGGATGTCACGCACGAGCGTCTGGAGCAGTGCATGTCGTCTGCGGGCGGCAAGCTGCTGGCCGAGGTGCGCCTGTTCGACGTGTACCGCGATTCCGAACGCATCGGCGAGGGCAAGAAGTCCATGGCGTATGCGCTGACGTACCGCGCCGCTGATCGCACGCTTACCGGCGAAGAGGTCGATAAGGCCCACGCGAAGCTGGTGAAGAAGGTCTGCGGCGCCACCGGCGCCGAGGTCCGCGCGTAAAGGCGATCAGCCCACGTGCTAGGGAAGCCGCCGAGTCCATGCCCGGCGGTTTCCTTGTTTTAGGCGGATTCTAAGACTTAACCATGGCTAACAGCGTTACAATGAAGCGCAAACGAAAGGATGCGGTATGTACGATAATCTGAAAAGCCCCGGGCGCAACGACGAATGCTGGTGCGGCAGCGGGCGCAAATACAAGAAGTGCCACCTTGATTTCGACGAGCGTCTGCAAAGCCTCTATGAGCAGGGCTTCGAGGTTCCCCAGCGCAGCTTGCTGAAAACGCCGGAGGAGATCGAGGGCATCAAGAGAAGCGCCGCCATCAACATCGGCGTGCTGGATCTTGTGGCGGAGCGGATCGGCGCAGGCGTTAGCACCGAGGAGATCGACAAATGGATCTATGATTACACCGTCGAGCATGGAGGCATCCCGGCAGACCTTGATTACGAGGGTTACCCGAAAAGCGTTTGCACGTCCATCAACGAGGTCGTCTGCCATGGCATCCCGTCTCCCGATGATGTGCTGAAAGACGGCGATATCGTCAACGTCGACTGCTCCACCATCCTGGACGGCTACTATTCCGATTCCTCGCGCATGTTCTGCATCGGCGAGGTGTCCGACGAGAAGCGTCGCTTGGTGGAGGAAACCAAGAAGGCGCTGGAAGCCGGTCTTGCCGCGGTGAAGCCGTGGGGATTGCTGGGCGATGTGGGCGCCGCGGTGCACGAATACGCGCACGCGCAGGGCTTCTCGGTGGTCCGCGAGTTCGGCGGCCATGGCATCGGCTTGGAGTTCCATGAAGATCCCTTCGTAAGCCACGTGTCCGACCCCGGAACGGGCATGGTGCTGGCTCCGGGCTGCTGCTTCACCATCGAGCCGATGATCAACATGGGGAGCCATGATATCGATATGACCGATCCCAATGGGTGGACCGTCCGCACCGCGGACCGCAAGCCCTCCGCTCAGTGGGAAGTGCAGCTGGTGGTCACGGAAACCGGCTATGAGCTTCTGAGCTGGTAATCTTTCATCCCGGTAGGGAAGTTGGGCAGCATAGCCCTCCCTGCCGGGGATTTTTTCACTTTATAACGAACAAACGTACGAAAGCGTGCTATACTCCCGTCAACACATCAGAGCCAGTGCAAGCGCCTCCTTCCAAGGTCGCCCGTAGATGGCAGCGGTGTTCCTCGCTGCCCGTTCCACGCTTGCAAGATCCTCTCCGTTTTTGGAACAATCGAAGAAGGTGTTTGCCATGTCCGGTAACGGGTCTGTGTCTTGCTGTGCGCAACCAGGTGCATTGGTCGTTATAGCGGCGCTTCCGCTCTGTCAGTTGCGCGATGCACTCGATGCAATGGAATATCAGCTGTTCGAAGAGGGCTTTATCCCGGTGGGATACGACGGAGAAGGCGCTTGTGATTGGCCGGATATCGATCGCCTGGAGTATGGCTCGGCCATCGACCAGGTTTTGTCTGGTGCCTTCCCGCTTCGATGCGCATGCGTTATGGATTGCGCCGATGCCGTGTCCCTTGTGCAGGAGGTCGGCCATGTTGTGCTCTGATCTTCTTTGGGATGCGCAGTCGGTGTCTCGAAAACAGGTGCCCACGTTACAGGATGCCTTTCTGTGCTGCGATAGGGAAACGCTGCTTTCCATGGTCGAGCAGGGTTATGCGCGTCGATTGCCGGGGTGGGGTCAGGCAACTCCGCAGCAGCGTCGCGTCGCCCGCAAACGCATGGGTCGCGCATTGGAGGCCATGCTCGACTGCGCGGTGAAGCGCAAAAGCGGCAAAGCCCTATGCATATTCCCCGAAGAGCGCTTCGTCGTGCATGCGCGGCGGGGCCAGGCATGCATCGAGCGTTTGGTGCAGGCGCGCGTGGCGGATCTGTCTGCGGGCGCTGTGCGGCAAGGCGTCGCTGAAGGCGTGTGCCTGTTCGGCTGCGCTCCCTGGTCGCAGGTTCTTTCGTATCGCGTATGGCTCGAAGGCCCCTGGGATTGCTGTGAGCGCTACATGGTCCTTGCAAGTGCGTTCTGGCATCTGACGCATCAAACGCCGGTGTCGAGGCAAGGTGAATCGAGCTTTGGGGCCTTCAGCGCATCATCGGAAAGCGCCCCTTCAAAGACAGGCGCGCAATCCCTGCCTCGTTGCGATTGCTCGTTCGCAAGCTGCGAAGGCGCGTTGCCTTCTGCCGACTCCATTGGCAGGCTTGCGGCGGTGCGAGCCGCGTCCATGGGCTTGTATGTTCCCGATGCCTTGGAAGAAGCGTGCCAAGAGCGCCTTATCGCCAGGGTCGATAAACTTAATCAGGCCTGTGAGGGCGATTTTCTCAACAGGGTGGAAAACCTTATGGGCCGGCTGCAGGCAGCATAGCGTCCCGTAATGAAAAGGAGGGCCTCGAATGAGCGGCCCTGAGGTACCTTGAAAAGCTATATCGACTAGTCTTCGATCTCCACCAGCGTGATCTCGAAGTTCAGGTCCTTGCCTGCCAGTTCGTGGTTCATGTCAAAGGTTGCCACGCCATCTTCGATCGACTGCACGAACACAGGGAAGATCTGGCCGTCGCCGCTTTGCATATACACCGTCTTGCCAACGGGAAGCTCGTTGCCGTTGGGGATCTGATCCAAGGGGATGCGCTGCACCAGTTCCTCGTTGCGCTCTCCATAGGCGTCGGCGGCGGGGATGTGCACGGTTTTGGTCTCGCCTTGCTCCATAAGCTCGACTGCCGCATCGAAGCCGGGGATCATCTGCCCGGCCATGCACGTGAACTCCAAGGGCTCGCCACGATCCAAGGAAGAGTCGAACTTCGTGCCGTCGTCCAGCGTGCCGGTGTAATGAACCTTGACCTTTTTGCCTTTGTTGCTCATCGAAACGTCTCCTGTCGTATGGGTATTTCGCTCGGTTAAGTCTACCCGACAAACCTGAAGCCGGGCTCGGTAATGACGGGGAACCGCGAAAAGTTCCCTTGCTGTTGCTTTACGCTTCCTTGGATTCCCTCTCTGCCAGGTCGGCAAGCGTGACCCGTTGGGCTACAAGGCGGGAAAGGGGTTCAAGGAGCGCGCGGTCATCGGGATCCAGGCCGTTTTCGGCCAACCCGATAACGCGGTCGCACAGGTCGGCTACCGGCGCTCCGTAAACATGGGCGTTGTAGCCGCACTCCATCAGGGCATCTTTCGCCCTCTCGAAAGCGTCGGCGTTTACGTTAGCGAAAAGGGCTTCAAGCTGTCGCAGGTTGCCTTCGTTGTAGAACAGGCCCTTGATAAGGGCGGCATAGGCGATCACGTAGGGGATGGGCATGGAGTCCGCCGGGCGGATTTCCAAGTATGTTTTCAGCCGCACGTCGGGGAATTGCATGGAAACCGCGTGCTCTACTTGCTTTCGGGTCATCGGCTTGTCGGCGTACAGCTGTCCAAAGGTCTGTTCGCAGTAGCGCCAGCCCTCGTTCTCGTCGGGCGCTACTATAGCGGGCGTGTCCAGCACGTACTCCGCGTAGTCTTCGAATGTGAAGCCGCTCGAAAGCGCGCCGGGCACAAGGCCGCATCGGTCGCTGTCGGTATGACGCCATATGTCGGTTCTCATCAGCTTATGTTGGCGCGGCTTGCCTTCGAATATCGGCGAATTGTCGCAGATCAGGCTTAAGATAGGGGTAAGCGCATAAGCAATCCTCATTTTTCGGAGGCAATCCTGCTCGCTTGTGTAGTCGATGGAGATCTGCGTTGAAGCGCTGCCTCGCATCATGCAGGGGCCGTAGATGTCCTTTGAGCCAAGGTATCGGTTCATGAACGCGTAGCGGCGTTTGGGTATCAAGTCCAGGCTGCGCGCCGTGGCTGTGGGATGGTAGCCTTGCGCTACCACATGCATGCCTTTGGGGGCAAGCATGTCATCAAGCGTTTTCCGATATGCGGTAAACGTCTCCTGGGCCTTTTTCAAATCATCGAACGGCCCCGCTGATAATTCGATTTGGGCGGCAGGCTCGATGGTGATTGCCTCTCCCGGGCGAGCTACGCCAAGAAGGTCGCCCTCTTCGTCTACCGTCGCTTGCGGATAGGATTTCCTTAGCTGTTCAAGCAGATGCGCGATGCCGTTCTCCTCACTGTATGAGACGGGGGAGCCGTCGGCGCGCACAACGGTCTGCTCCAGCTCGATACCCAGTTTCCCGTGCGATTCAGCGGGTTTGATGCCGCTTCGGAAAAAGGCCGTCAACGCTTCGATATTGCGTTTGCGAGCAGGTTGGGAGGCGTCGCTGCTGGCGACGTCGGTATGATTTTCGGGGACTGGAATATTCATGTAACAAGCTCCTTGGCCGGTAATATCGCTGCAATCATACGCCAGTTTGGCTACAATAGGCCTTCAGTCGGCAGCCTTTGTAGGTAATCTGACACTATGAACTGTTCTATTTGAAGATGAAGACGGGGCCGGGTTTGGACGTGCATATCACAAAAAGAACAGCGCTTTTGTTGCTGCTCGACATCATCGCCACGTATCTGTCGTATTGGCTTGCATCTATTCTTACCAACGTAAAGGGAGAGGTGTTCGTCAATAACGAGATCTACTTCGTGCTGGGTATCCTCGCATTTATCAATGTCGTGGTTTTGGCGACGTTTCGCCTGTACAACAATTTATGGGAATATGCCAGCATCGATGAGGTTATCCAAATCGTCGGCGCAACCGTGCTCGGCACGTTGGGCGGCGCCGTGTTTCTATGGATTATCGGTATCAGGCTTCCCATCAGGGTATTCGTTGTTTCCTGCTTCCTTCTGATCTTCTTCATGGGCGGCATCCGCTTCGTGTTCCGCTTTATGCGTCAAAAGGGAAGGGCTATCGCCTCGTCGCAGCGCACATGCGACCGCCCGCGCACGCTGGTGGTCGGTGCGGGCGAAACGGGCTCGTTGGCAATCGGGCGCATGGCGTCGAAAGACCCGCTCATGCCTGGTATCCCCATCGTCGCCACTGACGATGATCCCGCAAAGCGGGGTCAACGCATCCATGGTGTGAAGGTCTCTGGCGGAACCGCTGACATCGTCGATCTGGTCGATCGCTACGATATCGAGCAGATCGTCGTAGCCATCCCCTCGTCAACGCCAGAGGAGCGTAAGCGCATTTACGGCGAATGCACGAAAACGGATTGCCGTTTGCGCACGCTGCCTAATGTTCGCGCACTATCCCTCGATGAAATCGGGGATGTAAGCCTGCGCGACGTCGATGTGGCGGACCTGCTTGGTCGCGAGGAGATCGTTCTGAATACCCGTGCGGTTTCCGGTTATATCGCCGGCGAAACCGTGCTGGTCACTGGCGGCGGCGGTTCCATCGGCAGCGAGCTGTGCCGTCAGCTGTGCACGGTGGCGCCTGCTCGCATCGTCATCTTCGACATATATGAAAACGATGCGTACATGCTGCGCAACGAGCTTCTGTCCGAATATGACGACATCGATATCGTCATCGAGATCGGTAACGTATGTGACAAGGAGCGCGTCAACGAGGTGTTTGCGAAATATCGCCCGGGTGCGGTGTTTCATGCGGCTGCCCATAAACACGTCCCTCTTATGGAGCATTGCCCGCGCGAGGCCGTTCACAACAACGTATTCGGCACGTTGAATGCCGTTCGTGCCGCTGATGCATATGGGGCGGCGCGCTTCATCTTCATCTCCACCGATAAGGCGGTTAACCCCACAAGCGTCATGGGGGCGACCAAGCGCATGGGCGAAATGATCGTGCAGTACTATGCTCGCACGTCGAAAACCATTTTCACCGCAGTGCGTTTTGGCAATGTGCTCGGCTCTAACGGCAGCGTGATCCCCGTCTTCCAGCGCCAAATCGCCGCCGGTGGGCCTGTTACCGTTACTCATCCAGATATCGAGCGGTTCTTCATGACCATCCCCGAGGCGTCGCGATTGGTTATCCAGGCGGGAGGCATGGCGCATGGCGGCGAGATCTTCATTTTGGATATGGGTGAACCCGTCAAAATCGTCGATTTGGCAAAAGGCCTTATCCAGCTGCAAGGCCTTACGCCGGACGTGGATATCAAAATAGAGTTTACGGGTCTGCGTGAAGGTGAGAAGATGTACGAGGAACTGCTCATGGACGAGGAGAGCACGCTTCCCACCGATAACCAGTCCATCATGATCTCCACGGGCCAGGAAATCAGCTATGATCAGGTTGCCTCGAAGCTCGATGAGTTGGAAAATGCGCTTTCGGCAACTGATGGGGAAGCTATTCGCATGCTTGAACAGGCGGTCCCAACGTACCATTACACCTCGAATGGGAAGGGCATAGTATGAGCATCAAATGCGGTATTGTCGGTGCAGCCGGCTTCGCTGGCATAGAGCTGGTCCGAGTTGCGCTGCGACACCCCGAGTTTGAATTGGTCGCCGTTACCTCAAATGAGCTTGCTGGAACTCCCGTGGCCAAGGAATATCCTTGCTTCACGGGAGCTACCGACCTTGCCTTCTCCAGGCATGACGACCCGGTTCTCGATCAGTGCGATGTCGTGTTCCTTGCCGTGCCTCATACCGCGGCAATGGCAATGGCCCCTCGTATCGTCGATCGCGGGGGCGTGGTGGTCGACTTGTCCGCCGATTTCCGCTTAAAGGACCCTGCGGTTTACGAGCAGTGGTACAAAGTCCCTCATACTCAAACCGAGCTGCTCAAGCGCGCCGCCTTCGGCTTGCCCGAGCTGTTCCCCGACGACCTTGTCGCCGCTGCGCAGCAGCGCAAGGAAGGCAAAGGGGCGGTCGTCGGTTGCGCTGGCTGCTATCCCACGGCAACCACGCTTGCTGCAGCGCCTGCCGTGCGTCTCGGCCTTGTCGATGACGAAGCTCCAATCGTCGTAGATGCCATTTCGGGTGTGACGGGTGCAGGCAAGAAGGCTACGGCGCGCACTCATTTCTGCTTCGCCAACGAGAATCTCGAGGCTTACGGCGTGGCAACGCATCGCCATACGCCTGAAATCGAGCAGATCTTGGGCGTTTCCGACCGCTTGGTGTTCACTCCTCATTTGGCGCCGCTGAACAGGGGCCTTCTGTCTACGGTGAATCTGCCCTTGGCAGCTGGGGCAACGCGCGATGTGGCGAAGATCGTCGAGAGCTATAGAGAGTTCTATCGAGACAGCGCTTTCGTAACGGTGCTCGATGCGGGGGTTATGCCCAAGACGTCTTCCGTCGTGGGCACGAATTGCGCTCATATCGGGCTTGCCGTCAATGAGCGGGTTGGCATGCTCATTGCCGTCGGAGCCATAGACAACCTCTGCAAAGGCGCTGCTAATCAAGCTGTTCAGTGCGCTAACATTGTGTTCGGGCTGCCAGAGGACCTTGGCCTCGATAAGGTGGCGGTTCCCGTATAGCCAATCCGCCCGCCGTTTCGGCGGGCGTTTCAGAAGGAGGGCGTAATGAATCATGCAGTTTCCGCTGCGTCTAAGGGGGACGCGGTGAAACCTCTGCATAACGCAAGCACCGCCGACTCCTACGCGGATCTGCCGTTTTTGCCGGCAGGCGGCGTTGCGTCGGCGAAGGGTTTCAAGGCTTGCGGCATCCACGCAGGATTCCGCGCTGATCCAAAGCGTTTGGATTTCGCGCTGGTGGCAGCCGATCAACCGGCGGCGTGCGCCGCGGTGTTCACCACGAACGTGTTCTGCTCGGCTCCAGTCACGGTGTCCAAGGAGCACCTTGATGGTGCGGGGTACGGTATCGCGCGCGCAGTGGCCATCAACTCGGGTATCGCAAATGCGGCTACCGGGGATAAGGGTCTTCAGACGGCGCGCCAATCGTCCGGCATCGTCGCCGATGCCCTCGGTTGTCCGGCGCAGGAGGTTTTGGTGGCGTCCACGGGCGTTATCGGCCAGCATCTGCAGATGGAGCCGTTCGAAAGCGGTGCGCCTTTGGCCGTCTCGGCGTTGTCTGCTGCGGGAGGTGCCGATGCGGCTCGCGCCATCATGACCACGGACACCAAGCCGAAGGAATTCGCCGTAACGTTTAGCGGAAGCGGCTTGGGCTATGACGGATGCGTGTTCACGGTGGGCGGCATGGCAAAGGGCTCGGGCATGATCATGCCCAATATGGCCACCATGATCAGCGTCATCACCACCGATGCGCCCGTGGCTGCAAATCACCTGCATAAGGCCCTTTCGAAGGCGGTCGGGATCAGCTTCAACAAGATCACCGTCGACTCCGATACCTCCACGAACGACTCGTGCTTCCTTCTGGCAAGCGGTGCGGCGGCACCGCAAGGTGCTGTGTGCATGCAGCCCGGCACGCCTGCCTTCGACGCGTTCGAAAACGCGCTGCGCACCGTCTGCGTTGCACTTGCCCGCGAGATGGCGGTCGATGGCGAAGGTGCCACGCGCCTCATCACCGTTAACGTAGCGGGGGCGGCGAATCCGGAGGATGCGGACAAGGCGGCGCGCACTGTGGCCAATTCGCCGCTGGTGAAAACAGCGGTTTACGGGCACGATGCTAATTGGGGCCGTATCGCCGCAGCGCTTGGCAGGTCCGGCGCGACGTTCTCCCAAGGCAATGCGGCCATCGACATCATGGGGCTTCCGGTATGCAGAAAAGGCTTAACCGTGGAATTCGATGAGGACGAGGCGCTTCGTCGTTTCGAGGAGCCCGAAGTGGTCATCGACGTCGACCTTGGCGTTGGTAACTGCGCAACAACCATGTGGACATGCGATTTCTCGCACGAATACGTCACTATTAATGGAGATTACCGCTCATGAAGTACGCAAAGGATACGCGCCCCGAGGGCGCATCAACGGAGGCAGCTAAGATCCTCGTCGAGGCGCTGCCGTGGATCAAGAACATCACCGGTAAAACCGTCGTCATCAAATACGGCGGATCTGCCATGGTCGATGAGAAGCTGCGCGCGGATGTCATGAGCGACATCGTGCTGCTCAAGATCGTCGGCGTGAACCCCGTCATCGTCCATGGTGGCGGAAAGGCCATTACCAGGGCGATGGACCTCATGGAAATCCCCGTTGAGTTCAAGGACGGCCAGCGCGTTACCACGCCCGAGGCCATGAATCTAGTCCGTACCGTCCTTATGGGCGAGGTCAACCAGGAATTGGTCGAGGCCTTGAACCATCATGGCAATTTTGCCGTGGGCGTCTCCGGTGCTGATGGCGGCGTTATCGTAGCTGAGCAGGCAAGTCCTGATTTGGGTCGTGTCGGTCGCATCACGCGCATCAATCGCCCTCTGCTCGACGACTTGGTGGCATCGGATTATATTCCGGTTATCGCATCGGTCGCAATCGGAGAGGACGGCGGCTTCTACAATGTCAACGCCGACATGGTTGCGGGCCATATCGCCGCCGCCATCGGCGCTCATAAGGCGGTGTTCCTTACCGACGTCGACGGCCTGTACGAGAACTTCGAGGATAAAAGCTCGCTCATCTCCAACCTCACCGTGTTCGAGGCGCGCTATATGGTCGAGAACAACGTGGTGTCCACGGGCATGATCCCGAAGCTGAAGTCGTGCATCCATGCGCTGGAAAACGGCGTGCAGCGTGCGCATATCATCAACGGAACCACGCCTCATTCTCTGCTGCTCGAAATGCTTACCAGCACCGGTGTCGGCACGACCATGCATTCCACCGAAGAGGCCTATCGTTTCGATAGCCACCCTCTGGGCAAATTCGCTTCGAAGCTTCTGGAGAACCGTGAAGAAGTCGAGGCCGCTCAGAAGGCCTCTATCCAGAGTCCTTCCGCGCATTAAAGAAATCGTTACCTTACGAAGGAAGTTGATAGCATGTCGCTAGAGCAACAGCAGGAACTCGAATCGCAATATGTGATGCATACGTTTGCCCGTAAGCCCGTCGAGCTCGTTTCCGGCAAGGGTATGGAAGTCGAAGATGCCGAGAGCAATACATACCTCGATTTCATCGCGGGCGTCGGCGTGTGCAGCCTCGGTCATTGCCATCCCGCCATCACCAAGGCTCTGCAAGACCAGTCTCAGCGCTTGATCCACGTGAGCAATTACTACTACATCGAGGGCCGTGGCGAGCTTTCCCGTAAAATCTCCGGGTTGCTCAATGGCGGGGATCCGGCAAGCCCCGAGCCGTGGCAGACGTTCTATGCAAACTCCGGAGCCGAAGCAAACGAGTGCGCTATCAAACTCGCTCGCTTGTATGCTCGCAAGAACGCCGAAGAGGCTGCCCGTGCCGCAGGTGAGGACGATGCCAAGATCAAGCAGGCGTTCGATGGCGCTCCGCGCACCATCGTGGTTCTTGATCGCAGCTTCCATGGACGAACGCTCGCAACGCTTGCTGCCACTGCTCAGCCCGCGAAGCAGGAGGCGTTCCAGCCCTTGCCCGGTGGTTTCGTAAGCACGCCTATCAATGACATCCAAGCTCTTACCCGTCTGTTCGAGCAGCAGGGCCATGATATCTGCGCCGTCATGCTTGAGTGCATCCAGGGCGAAAGCGGCGTGCATCCGTGCACGAAGGAATTTCTGGAGGCGGTGCGCAATCTGACCAAGGAGCATGGTGCTCTTATGGTGTGCGACGAGGTTCAAACCGGAATCTTCCGTTGCGGTACCCCGTTCGGCTTCCAGCATTTCGGAGTCACCCCCGACATCGTGACCATGGCGAAGGGCATCGCCAGCGGAATGCCTATGGGCGCCTGCGCTGCCCCCGCCCATATCGCAAAGGCATATCAGCCTGGTGACCACGGCTCCACGTTTGGCGGCAGCTGCTTGGCGGTAGCAGCCGCAACGGCAACGCTTGACACGCTTTCCAATGGTTTTCAGCAGCATGTGCAGGAAACCGGCGAATATATGCGCCAGCAGCTTGCCGGCGTGTCCAAGGTCAAGGAGGTCCGCGGCGTCGGTCTTATGAACGCCATCGACTTCGATGAATCGGTCGATGCGCCTGCTTTGGTTCAGAAGGCGCTGGGCAAGGGCCTTCTTCTCAATGCAACGGGCGCCCATACCCTGCGCTTCCTTCCGCCGTTGGTGTGCGAGAAGGGCGACATCGATGCGATGGTCGAGCGTCTGAACCAGATAATCGAAGCCTAAAGGCTCTATAACGCCTGCTAAGGGTCCATGTTGCGGCGTGGATCCTTAGCATCCATACGGATGAGATTTCAAGGCAACGTTTAGCTGATACAAGAGAAGCGGCATATTCTTCGCTAATTTAAATTTCATCCCGCTGCTCATCAAATCTTGCGGTATTATGAATTGCATATTCTTGATGGCACTTACATTATTTTGCATATGCATCAGGAATCATTGGAGGAAATCGGGTACAATGCCCCACCTGGGGCGGGAAGTAACGAGGCATGAGGAAACGGCAACAAAGGCATGACGTGATTCGCGACATCATTCGCGATCGCAATGTCAAGACGCAGCGCGATCTTGCTAATCAGCTGCAGTCTGCCGGCTACGAGTGCACTCAGGCTACCATTTCCCGCGACATCATGGACATGGGCCTCGTGAAGTCTCGCGAGGGTTATTACGTCCTCCCCGAGGAAATGCGTCTTCAGCGCATGGTTTCCGAATTAGTTGAAGAGGTGCACGTCGCTGGTAATCTGGTTGTTGTGAAGACGTTCTCCGGCGGTGCTGCCGGCGTCTCCGCAGCCCTTGACAAAGCCAGTCTGCGTGGAGCGCTCGGCACCGTTGCCGGCGACAACACCATTATGATCGCAGCAGAAAGCCCCGAGGCTGCGGTGGAGGTCGAGCGAGCCATCGACCGTCTGCGACGACGATAATCGTCTAGTTTTTTACCGTTGCAAAGACGGTTATCTTTGCATATTCCACGTTGTATTTACAAGTTGTTACATCATTGCGTTGCGCACTATCTCTAGAAAAATGTGTACGTATAATTCCTAAGGGATTACTGTAGTTTCAGGATATTTCACTTGGGAAACTAATATGTAACCAGGCAGTACGGGGCATACCTGTATCTTGTGGCACTCGTGGACCCAAATCTCCTTGTTGCTAAACAAATCGCATTCGAAAGGGCCGATCATCATGGCAGAGCAGAAAGACAAAGTAGTACTCGCATATTCCGGTGGTCTTGATACATCTTGTTGCATAAAATGGTTGCAGGATGAAATGAATCTGGACGTGATCGCCGTGGTTGGCGATGTGGGGCAGGAGCACGATGGCCTTGAGAAAGTCAAGGAAAAGGCTTTGCGCGTCGGCGCGCTCGAGTGCATCGTGGTGGATATGCGCCAGATGTTTGCGCAGGAATACCTCACGAAGGCGCTTGCGGCTAACGCCATGTACGAGAACAAGTACCCGCTGGTGTCGGCGCTTTCCCGCCCCTTGATTTCGAAGCATCTTGTGGATGCTGCGCATAAGTTCGGTGCAAAGTATATCGCTCACGGTTGCACGGGCAAGGGCAATGACCAGGTGCGTTTCGAATCCAGCATCACCATGCTTGATCCGTCGCTGAAGATTTTGGCTCCGGTTCGCGAGTGGAATCTGCTTACGCGTCCCGATGAGATCGAGTGGGCTCAGGCTCATGGCGTGGAAGTCGGTGCTACGAAGGATTCCCCATACTCCATCGATGACAACCTGTGGGGCCGTGCAATCGAGTGCGGCGTACTGGAAGATCCTTGGATCGAGCCGCCTGCGGATATCTACACCATGACGACCGATCCCATGCAGGCGCCTGATCAGCCGGAATATGTTGAGCTCACCTTTGCCCGTGGAGTGCCCTATGCGATCAACGGCAACCAAAAGAGCTATCTGGGCATCATTTATGAGCTCAATGAAATCGCGGGCAAGCACGGTTACGGTCGTATCGACATGATCGAGAACCGTTTGGTGGGAGTCAAAAGCCGCGAGTGCTATGAAGCCCCTGCGGGACTGGCGCTGATCAAGGCGCATAAGGCGCTGGAGGATCTGGTTCTTGAGCGCGAGGTCCTGCATCATAAGCTTGCGTTGGAGCAAACCTGGGCGAATTGCGTTTATAACGGCCAATGGTTTTCGCCGCTGAAAGAGGCAATCGATGCATTCATGGCTTCTACGCAGCGCTGCCTGTACGGCACCATCCGCTTAAAGTTCTTCAAAGGCTCTTGCACGGTGGTCGGCCGCAAGTCCGCATACTCGCTCTACGATCAGGGCCTGGCAACGTACGACAAGGGGGATACCTTCAACCGCGACGCGGCCAAGGGCTTCATCGAGATCCAGACGCTGTCCACGAAAACCTGGGCCGTCAATCGTCGTCAGGAAGGCGCTCCTGCCGAGTTGTTCGATGCTCAAAACGAGAAGGGCCCCCTCAAGCGCGGCCGCTATGAGGACGTAACGCCGCTGTCCCGTCAGGAAGCTGCCGCTGAGGCTCACAAGGAAACGGAGTAACCTATGGCTCTCTGGTCGGGCAGATTCACGGAAAACGTTAGCGAGTTCACGCAACGCTTCGGCGCCTCGCTGCCTGTCGATAAGGCCTTGTACGTGCAGGATATCGCAGGGTCGAAGGCTCATGCGAAGATGCTGGCGAAGGTCGGCGTGATCTCGGAAGAGGACGCTCAGCAAATTGCTGCGGGGCTTGATCACGTCAAAGCCGATATCGAGTCAGGTGATTTCTCGTTCGATATCAACGACGAGGATATCCATATGTCAGTGGAAAAGGCGCTCACTGCTGAAATCGGCGATGCGGGAGCGCGTTTGCACACGGGCCGCAGCCGCAACGATCAGGTTGCAACGGATACGCGCCTGTATGCCAAGCAGCGTGCAACCGATCTGATGCGCGCCAATGTTGCGCTGCGTCATGCGCTCATAGGTCAGGCTGAGGCGAATTTCGGTGTTATCCTGCCTGGTTATACCCACTTGCAGCATGCGCAACCAGTTCTGTTCTCGCACCATATGCTTGCGTATGTCTGGATGCTTGCGCGCGATTATCGCCGTTTGCAGGCTGCACGAGATGCGGCCGACGCCTGTCCGCTGGGCGCAGCTGCGCTGGCTGGGACAACGTATCCGCTTGATCGGCAGATGACGGCAGGAGAATTGGGTTTCGCTTCGGTGATCCCGAACTCGCTCGATGCCGTGTCGGACCGCGATTTCCTGCTTGACTTGGATTACGCTTGCGCCGTTTCCTGCATGCATCTGTCGCGCCTGTGCGAGGAACTGGTGCTTTGGTCAACGTCCGAGTTCGGCTTCATCGAGTTGTCCGACGCGTTCTCCACGGGTTCGTCCATCATGCCTCAAAAGAAGAACCCCGATTTTGCCGAGCTGATTCGCGGCAAGACCGGTCGCGTGATCGGCAATTTGGTGTCGTTGCTGGTGACCATGAAGGCGCTTCCCCTTGCCTACAACAAGGACCTTCAGGAAGACAAGTACGGGGCAATCGATTCGGCGAAAACGTTGGAAGATTGCCTGCAATGCGCCGCGGGAATGATAGAAACCATGAGCATCAAGCCGGAGAACATGCTCAAGCAGGCGAAACTCGGTCATTTGGCGGCGACGGATGTGGCTGACTACTTGGCGAAGAAGGGCCTTCCGTTCCGTCATGCGCATGAAGTGGTGGGACATTTGGTGCTGCTGTGCGAGCAGCGCGGTTGCAATCTCGACGACCTGTCGTTCGACGACTTTAAGGCGGCAAGCCCGTTGTTCGAGGAGGACATTGTCAAGGCGCTCGATCTTCCCAGCATCGTGGCTGCTCGAACCACGGAAGGGGGAACGGGCGAAGCGGCTGTGGCCCAGCAGATGGAGAAAGCTAAAGCGGCGCTTGCCGAAGACGAGTCGCTGCTATAGCCGCAGCGCCTCGAAAAGCAAAAGGCGGCCAGGGGACGAACAGTCGATTCCCTGGCCGCCCTTGGCTTTTTTGCTACGAACTTGTGTGCTTTGAAAACCCTATTTCCCCCGATGGTACAATTACCCAAGTTTCTTGGAGGTGGTTCGTGGCTTCTCGTTCGATAAAGAACAGGCCGAGCATTAGGAAAAAGCGTCCTTTTGTCGGCCTGCTTGCATTTCTCAGTATCATCGCGGCTATTTGCCTGGCCGGTTGCATAGGCGTCGTCGTCTTAGGCGATTCCTGGATCGGCGACCTGAAAACCTATGATGTCTCGGAAGTATCCGAGCTGAATACGTCTGCGCCGACTACGGTGCTAGCATCCGATGAGAAGACGCAGCTTGCGCGCTTCCAGGTGGAAAACCGTGAGCCTGTGGAGCTGAGCGGCATCAGCAAGTACGTGATGCAGGGCACGGTGGCAACGGAGGACGAGCGATTCTACGATCATGGCGGCTTCGACTTGGTCGGCATTGCCCGTGCCGCGTTCGTCACGCTTACGGGGTCTGGTCGCGAAGGCGCTTCAACCATTACGCAGCAGTTCGTGCGCAACACGGTGCTCGCCGACGAGATGAACGATATCTCGCTTGAGCGCAAGGTCCGCGAGATGTACCTTTCCGTCAAAATCGAGGAGATGTATTCGAAAAACGACATCCTCCTCATGTACCTGAACACCGTGAATTACGGTTCGGGTGCTTATGGTATCCAGGCTGCTTCTCAGCGATATTTCTCGAAGGATGCAACTGATTTGACGCTGGCGGAAGCGGCGGCGCTTGTCGGCATCCCCCAATCGCCTACCTATAACAACCCCATCGATTATCCGGACAATTGCTATGCGCGCCGTAATCTGGTCCTCGATCGCATGCTGACGAACGGCTATATCACTCAGGAAGAGCACGATTCCGCAAAAGCTCAGGATCTTGTGCTCAATCCCTCCGTACCGTCTTCGGATGGCATCGAGAAGTACCCGTATTTCACCAGCTACGTCAAAAACGTGCTTTCCGACCAGTACTCCCAGCTCGATGTGTTCAAGGGCGGGTTGACCGTCGTCACCACCCTTGACGTCGATACCCAAGAGGCGGCAGAGGATGCCGTCCGCACGAAGGAAGAAGGCCTGAGCGATGCGATCAGCGGTTCGCTCGTGGCAATCGATCCTTCCACAGGTTTCATTCGCGCATTGGTCGGCGGCAAGGACTGGGATACGCAAAAGACCAACCTGGCAACCGGCGAGGGAACCAACGGCGGCCGTCCTTGCGGTTCGTCCTTCAAGACGTTCACGCTGATAGCGGCTTTGGAAGAGGGCATCGATCCGCAAACCATGGTGGATTGCTCGTCGCCTTCGGTGATCCCCGATACCGGATACGATAGCTCGAATCCGCTGCAGAACATCAACAACATCAACTACGGGACCCGCAGCATCGCGCGTGCTTTCGCCGTGTCGTCCAACACTGGCTTCGTGCGACTGCAAATGGCTTTGGGGACCCAAAAGGTCATCGATGCCGCGAAGAAGATGGGAATCACTTCCACGCTCAACGCCAACCCGTCGCTGACGCTCGGCCAGTCCAACGTCACTATGCTCGACATGGCGGATGCGTATGCCTGCATCGCCAATGGCGGCACGAAGTACGATGCTCAGCCCATCCTGAAGATCTACGACAAGAACAACAACCTAATCGTGGATAACAGCCATCCGTCGGGGACGCAGGTCATCTCCGCCGAAGTGGCCCACGCGGCAACCGAGGTCATGAAGGGCGTCGTGAACACCTCTGAAGGCACCGGCACGCTGGCCAAGCTCGATAACGGCCAGGAAGTGGCGGCGAAGACGGGCACTTCCAGCGAGTACCATGACATCACGTTCTGCGGTATCACGCCGCAGCTGTCCGTTGCCATCTGGTTCGGCGATCCGTCTAACCAGGAAACCATCCCCACCGACGTTAGCGCGGCGGATGTGTTCAAGAAGTTCATGACGGCGGCGCTGTACGACAAGCAAACCGAAACGTTCCCCCAGGCATCGAATCCCACGTACAAGGCGTTCTCGAATGCCACGTACCATATCGGGACGACGTCTTCCAGCCCGTCTTCTAGCAGCGCGAACTCCGCTGGAAATTCGAGCAATAACCAATACGGCAACTCCACCGGCTCGAGCAACAGCCAGTCCGACACAGCTAACGGAAGCGGCAACTCCAATAGCTACGGTACCGGCAACGCAAACGGGAACGCCTCAGGCGGTACGGGCTCTGGCAGCGGAGGCGAAACCGGCGGCGGAACGACCGGCGGTGCAACGGGAGGCGGCACCGGGTCGGCAACTGGAGGCACGACCGGTGGAGGTGGCACCGGGTCGGCAACCGGAGGGGGCACGGCTTCCGGGGGCGCGTCCGCCGGCGGCGGTGCGGCAACCCAATAAGATATGGTTCGGCAACAGGTAGAACAGGACCGGAAATGGCTCATACGATGATAAAACTGACGGCAACGGTTTGCGCTGCGGCGTTGAGCGTTGCCGTGTTAGGCGGCTGCATGCCCCAGCAGCAAACCTCTGCGGCTTCGCAGGCGCAGTCGGACAACCGTGCCTATATGACGCAGGTCAATCAAACCATGGAAACGCTGCAAACCCGTCTAAACGGTTTTTCGGATGCCGTGTCCCGTGGCGATGTGGTCACGATGCGCACCCAGGCGGACAACGCCTTCAAAGCGCTCGACGAGCTCGATAGCCAAGAGGCGCCCGATGCTCTCAAGGACGTGAAGCAGTGTTATGTCGACGGCAGCGAGCAGCTGGAGAATGCTTTGAACGCCTATATCGAGCTGTACACGGAAATCGACAGCGCAACGGATGCGCAGCCGTTCGATTGGTCTACGTACGACCAACGCATTGCCGATATTCAGGCTGCTTACAACAGCGGCCTCGAAAAGCTGCAGGAAGGCGACAAAACCGCCGCTGATCTTCCGCAATAAGGCTTTCTAAAAGAAGGAGCCGTCATCGAGTCTAATGCCGAGACGGTAAGATGAAAACGAAGACGATCCCTGCGATACCCTTTCGCGGGGATCGTCTTCGTTTTGGCGGCTTTTGGGCATTCCGGTATCTAGCGCTTCTCCGTCAAGCTGCCTTAGATAGCTCCTCGATTAATCGCCTTGTGTCGACTTTGCCAAGCTGCCTCTGCGACGGCGTTTCGTCGAAAGCAGCTGGCGCCGGCTTTGCCGCGTAACCAACGGCGATTCGATTTGCTAGTTGGTTTTCGGCCCCGTGGATAGCACGACCACCACCATGCCGTCGCTGGCAATATACTGCCTGATCACACTATCCTTCGGTACGGTGCTCGAGTATTCCGTCACCGAGCCGGTCTTCCAGTCTTTCAGCAGCCCTTTCGCCTCTTCAAGCGTTTTGCCCGTGGCGTCCGGCGGCGTTTTCGCGTTTGCCGCGCCGCTGGCCTGCGATGAGGTTGCGGTCTGCGAACCTGAGGTTATTGCCGTAGGCGTCTGCTTGTCGGAGGATTTTTCCTCCTCGGCGCCGAGTGCTGCTTTCTGCTTCTCGTTGAAGGCGTTGTTGTAGCTAGGGGCCTTCGTCTCGGGGAATTGCTCGACCGCCTTGCCGGTGCATGCGCGGTCCATGAAATCCTTCCACAAGGCGTTGCAGTTCAGCTGCGTGTCCGTGGCTATGCTGCCGGCAGGATTGCCGATCCAGGTTGCCACCGAAAGCGACGGGGTGTACCCGACTAGCCAATGGTCGGCGAAATCGGTCGAAGTGCCCGTTTTGCCCGCAACGGGCTGGCCGTTGTCGAGCTTCGCGGTTTGCGCCGTACCATCAGACGCTTCGAAGACCTGTCGAAGCACGTTGGTGGTCGCGCCGGCAACTTCTTCGCTTATCACGCGTTTCGAGGTGTCATCGGCCTTGTAGATGATGTTGCCGTCCTTGTCCTCGATTTCCGTGATCACAACCGGCTCACGCTTGGTGCCGCCGCTTGCAAGCGTTGCATAGGCGCTGGCCATATCGAGCGGAGTCACGCTGGCTACGCCTAATGTTGTGGTGTACACCGTGTTCATCGGCGATTCGACGCCCAGTCGTTCGGCCATCTCCGTCGTTGCGGCTTGCCCGATTTCCTCGGAAAGGCGCAAGTACCCCGTATTCGCGGAAACAGCGGTGGCGCTCTGGATGGTGCGCACCCCGTAATCGATGTTGTCGAAGTTCTCGAACGTCTGTTCCTTGCCGTCGACCTCCTTGGTCATAGGGGAGGAGCAGTCGATGCGCGTTTGAGGCGAGATCCCCTTTTCTATGGCTGCCGCAAGCGTGAACGCTTTGAACGTCGATCCCGCTTGACGGCCTCCGCCGCCCGTTCCCGTGGCGATGTTCACCTGGCTGATATCGTAGTCGCCACCGCCGACCATGGCTTCGACATAGCCTGTTGCGGGGTCGATGGCAACCAGGGATGCGTCGAGGTCTCCGCTCATGCGGGCTCGCTGCGCATCGCATGCCGCTTCCGCGTCGTCTTGCAAGGAGGGGTTCAAGGTGGTGCGGATGGTCAGCCCGCCTTCGAACAGGTTGGCATACGAGCATCCGAAGGGATTGTCCTCCTCCATAAGAAGGTTGCGCACATAGCTGGTGAAATATGGGTATGCGCAAATGCCGTCCTCCGGAACCTCCGGAGCGGGATCGAGGTTCAACGGCTCGGCTTGCGCGGCATCGCACTGTTCCTGGGTGATATCGCCAGCGGATAACATACGCTCAAGGACAAGGTTGCGGCGTTCCAGCGCTGCGTCGGGATACGTTTTCGGATTCAGGAACGTCGGCGACTGCGGAATGCCGGCCAAGGTGGCGGCTTGCGTAAGGGTCAAATCAACAGCGTCGGTTTGGAAATAGTTTTGTGCAGCTGCCTGTATGCCGTAGCAGCCATCGCCGTAGTTCACGGTGTTCAAGTACATCATAAGCAGCTCGTCTTTGCTGTACTGCTTCTCCAAATCCATGGCCAGCTGCGCCTCGCGCACCTTGCGTTCGATCGATATCTCGTTGGCCTCTTGCGTGAGCACCGTGTTGCGCACAAGCTGCTGCGTGATGGTGGATGCGCCTTCCAGGCTGCCTCCTGCAAGGTTGTTGACGAATGCGCGCGCAATGCCCGGAAGGTCAACCCCTCCATGCTGGTAAAAGCGTACGTCCTCGGTGTCCACCGTGGCTTGTTTCACGAGGTCGCTGACTTGGTCTGATTCAACGGGGTCGCGCTTTTCCAGTTGGAATTCCGCCAACACCGTGGAACCGTCGGCCGCGTACATGACCGATTCCCGTGCGTGGTTGGTGAAATCGGTGTCTTCGATGGGCGGAAGGTCGTCGCACCAGCCGTCCATTACCCGCAAGGCGCCCTTGACGCCCCAGTAGCCCGTGAAGCACAGGCATACGATGGTAACCAGCAAAAGCCAGGCGGCGGCATGGGTGCGCATTTCGCGCTGTTTTCGTCTGAGTTTCATTGTTCGATTATACTACCGTGGCTTTTTTCTTATGCTGTTGCAACTGGAATTAACAAGGCGGCTTCTGCCGCGTGAAACTTGCAGCTGTTTTCTCTGCTCAATGGGGGTTGGATATATGGATCAAGAAGTGGAGCTTTTGGCGCCGGCTGGCGGCATCGCGGCGTTCCATGCCGCCGTGCGCGGTGGCGCCGACGCGGTTTACCTGGGCCTTCAATCGTTCAATGCGCGCCGTGGCGCCGATAATTTCACCATTGATACGTTCGCCGACGCTTGCGCTTTCGCGCACCTGCGCGGCGTGAACGTGTACGTTACGCTGAACACGGCCATTCTGCCCGGCGAGGTCGATAGCGCCATGGAAACGGCGCGCCAGGCTTATCGCGCTGGCGCCGATGCGTTCATCGTGCAGGATATCGGCATCGCCTCCGAGCTTTCGCGAACGCTGCCGCAGGCACGCTTGCACATCTCCACGCAAATGAATACGCACAATGAGGCGGGTATGCGCGCCGCCGCTCAACTCGGCGCAGCGCGCGTGACGCTCGCGCGCGAGCTGTCTCTGCCCGAGATCGAGCATTTGGCGAAGGTCGGCGACCAGCTGGGCCTTGAAATCGAGACGTTCGCCCACGGCGCGTTGTGCGTGTGCTATTCAGGCCAGTGCTTCATGTCCTCGCTCATCGGCGGGCGCTCGGCCAATCGCGGGCTGTGCGCGCAAGCGTGCCGCCTGCCGTACGCATTGCATAATGTGGCGAAGAGCAAGCCGCTCCCGGCACCGGGCGACCACCTGCTGTCCCCGCAGGATCTGTGCAGCATCGATCTGCTTCCCGATCTGGTGCGCGCCGGCGTTGCGTCTCTCAAAATCGAAGGCCGCATGAAGTCGCCTGAGTACGTCTATGCCGTGACCAGCGCTTATCGCGCCGCACTCGACCGTGTTCTCGCGGCGCGCGACGCCGCGCGTGAAAGCGGCCTGCAGGATTGGACCGCTCCTGGAGGCACGGAGCAGGAGCATGCTCAGCTCGCCGAGGCGTTCTCCCGGGGCTTTACCACCGCATACCTGGAAGGCAAGCGCGGCAACGAGATCATGAGCTACGGCCGCCCGAACAACCGCGGCGTGTTCATCGGACGTGTGGCGTCTGTGAAGAACGGAAAAGCTGCCGTGGCATGTGAGCGCCCCATCGTTGCGGGCGACGTGCTCGAGTTTTGGACGAATAAGGGCCATTTCGCCTATACGGTCTCCCAGGTGGATACCGACCGTAACGGCAATCTGCTGCTTGCGCCCGAGCGCGCGGTGGGGAAGGGCGATCGCGTGTTCCGCGTGCGCAGCGCCGAGGCTGCGTTCGTCGATGATGACCGCCTGCCGCGTATCCAGGTGCAGGGTCGCGCGCGTCTGCGCATCGGGCAGCCCCTTCGCATTGAGTTTTGCCTGGCTGACAACTCCGCCGACCCGCGCGCGCTGCGCGGCGCCCGCAAGCGGTTTGCAGAGGGTGAGCTGCCCATCGGGGCTGCCGAGGGGCAGCAAATCGAGCCCGCACGCACCAAGGCCGTTAGTGAAGATGATGTCCGTGCCCATATCGATAGGTTGGGGCAGACTCCGTTTTCCCTGGTGAACCTTGATGTCGACATGGATGAGGGCGTGGGAATCGGCTTCTCGCAGCTGCACCATGTGCGCGCAGAGGCGCTCGACTCACTTGAGCAAGCGTTGCTCGAGGGCGCGTCCCAGCGCCCGCTGCCGCGCGTGGAGGCGGGAAGTCGAATGCTCCCGGCGCATGCCGGCGGCGTCCATATCGCGGTGCTGGCAACCAACCCGGCCTGCGCTCGGGCGGCAAAGCGCGCCGGCGCCGATGAGGTGTACGTTCCTGCGGTCAACCTGGCGCATGGCCAGGCCACCATCGCCGGCCAGCTCTCGGAAACCGCCGAACAGGCAAGCTATCCGAAGGCATGCGCCGTTGTGCTGCCCGTCGCCGACCACGACGACTGCGAGCTCACGCGCGAACATGCATGCGGCTTCGACGCCTGGCGCAGCGTTCACGCCGATCAGGCCGTCATGGCCGAAAGCCTCGGGCAGCTCGTTCGCGCTCACGAGGCGGGCGCCTGCGTTGAGGTGGGGCCGCACCTGCCCGTCACCAATGCGCTTGCCCTGCAAACCGCGGCGCGCCTTGGCGCGAAGCGGGTCTGGCTCTCGCCCGAGCTCAACCTGGCCCAAATCTCCGATTTGGCGAAGGAAAGCCCCGTCGAGCTCGGCCTTACCGTCATCGGACGTCAGGAGCTCATGACCACGGAGCACTGCATGCTCATGAGCCAGGGCCCCTGCGCTCAGGAGTGCGCAACGTGCGCGCGCCGCAAAAGCCCGCATTTCCTGAAGGATCGCAAGGGTTACGACTTCCCGGTGATGTCCGACCAGCTTGGCCGCAGCCATCTTTACAACAGCGTGCAGCTTGATGTGGCGCATGCCGTCCCCGATATCGTTCAGGCTGGCATCACCTGGCTTCTGGTGGACAGCACGCTCATGAACGTGCAGGAGACCACCCAGGCGGTGCAGCGCGTCGTGCGCGCCCGCAACGTGGCACATGCTCAGGGCACGGCGTTGCCGAAAGAGCCCGGTTGCACCAGCGGACATCTGTTCCGCGGCGTGCAGTAAGCCGCATGTGCTAGAATCCCGAAGATACGCGTTTAGAAAGAGGAAACCATGCTGTCCGCAGAAGAACAACTGCACATCATCGCATCGGGCGCTGCGCAAATCGTGCCCGAAAGCGGCCTGCTCGAAAAGCTCAAGCGCGGCAAGCCGCTCAACATCAAGCTTGGCGTCGACCCCACCAGCCCTGATCTGCATCTGGGTCATGCGGTTCCGCTACGCAAAATGCGTCAGTTCCAGGACCTGGGTCACAATGTCACGCTCATCATCGGCAACGGCACGGCGCTCATCGGCGACCCGTCGGGCAAGAACACCACCCGCCCGCAGCTCTCTCAGGAGCAGGTGCAGGCCAACGCCGAAACCTACGTCGCCCAGGCTATGAAGATCCTGGACCCCGAGAAAACGAGGATCGTCTACAACGCCGACTGGATTTTGTCGCTGAATCTCAAAGACCTCCTCGGCCTTATGAGCAAGTTCACCGTCGCCCGCATCCTCGAGCGCGACGACTTTACGAAGCGGTACCAGTCCCAAACGCCCATCGCCATGCATGAGTTCCTGTACCCCATCATGCAGGCATATGACTCGGTCATGGTGAAGGCGGACGTCGAAATGGGCGGCACCGACCAGCTGTTCAACCTTCTGGCCGGCCGCGACCTCATGGAGAAGATGGACATGGAGCCGCAGATCGCGCTCACCATGCCGCTGCTCGAGGGCACCGATGGCGTGCGCAAGATGTCGAAGAGCTACGGCAATTACGTTGGCCTCACCGACGATGCCAACGATATGTTCGGCAAGGTCATGTCCATTCCCGATGAGCTCATGATCAAGTACTATCGCCTGGCATCCACGTTGCCCGTCGCCGAAATCGATCAGCTCGAGGCCGATCTGAAGGCGGACAAGCTGCATCCCAACAAGGTCAAGCGCGCATTAGCCCGCAACATCGTCGCAGCCTATCATGATGAGGCTGCGGCCGAGCAGGCGGAAGCCGACTTCGACCTGAAGTTCAAGGACCACGGTTTCCCGGAGGACGCGCCCACGTTCCAGGCCGACCTCACCCCGGGCGAAGACGGCACCGTGTACTTCGCCAAGCTGCTGGTGAACGCCGGTGCGGCGCAAAGTGTTTCCGACGCACGACGCCTCATCGACGGCGGCGGAGTCAAGCTCAACGGCGAGGCGCTCGAGCCCAAGTCCTACAACCTGGAGCCCGCCCGCCTTGAAGGCGCGCAGATCCAGGTCGGCAAGAAGAAGTTCTTGCGCCTGGCTTAGCTGCAAAGCTAGAAGCCGTAACTATATATAGCGAATCGAACGGAGGGGGTCGAAGATCGGCCCCCTCCGCTTGCGTACAGGGATGAGATGCCCACGATGTGTCGCCTCATTATCCTGGCGAATGTACGGGGCACCCGCCTGGATCCGCCCCGCGTCGTCCAACGCTCTGCCCTCGGTAGTTGCGATTGCCGCTATGCCGAGCGGCGCATCCCGCCCAGGGCGCGCCCCGTCTATATACACGGAAAGGCGCAAAGCGCTCGAACCCCTCCAGGCTGCAAGGGGACCGCAACGCGCCCTCGAGCCCCCTCCAAACCCCATATGTGTGCAGAATGTGAAGATAGCGCCGAAGACAAAATAGTTCTGGACACGGCCCGGGGGCGCGCGTATTATTCAATCTTGCGCCAAGC
>NZ_QUCY01000056.1:226-605 GCF_003474385.1 Eggerthella sp. AM16-19 | reverse complement strand
ATCTCTCGGGCCCCTCGATCTGGCGCGGGCCGCGGTCCCGGCCGGGGCCCTGGCTGTGGGCCCTCGAAGCCTCGCGCGCCCGCTCGGCGCGCTCGGCCAGCCGCTCGGGCGCCTGGCGCCTCTCGGCTATCTCGGAGAGCCGCTCCCTTGCGCGCTCGGCGGCCTTTCCCGTCTCTTGCTCGAGCTGTCGGAAGGCCTCGTCGACCTCGGGGGCGTCCTCCACCTTGAAGAGCAGCCAGTCGCGGCCCTCGCCGGGGATGATGTGGTGCTCGACCGACGCGGCGCGCAGCTTGTCGGAGACGACCTCCTTGATCGTCGCGTACTCGGGAAGCCCAGAGAGCTCCTCGAGGCTGAGCTTCGCGTAGGTCGGCACGCCCTC
>NZ_QUCY01000056.1:0-216 GCF_003474385.1 Eggerthella sp. AM16-19 | reverse complement strand
CGGCCGCCATTGCCTCGGCGCGCCCGCCGGCGATGGTCCCGCGGATTCCCGCGAGGCGCTCGGAGAGCTCCCTCGCGCTGCGCGCCATTGCCTCGGCGCCGGCCTCCTGGCCGATCCTCAGCATCCAGTCGAGCAGCTTGCCGCCCGCCTCGTCCCCGTAGTCGCTCGCCATCCCGTGCCTCCCTTCCAGTCGAGATGAAAAAGGGGCGCCTTCGC
>NZ_QUCY01000055.1:0-678 GCF_003474385.1 Eggerthella sp. AM16-19 | reverse complement strand
CTTGGAGCGGCGGCCTTCCCGGGCCGCCGCCCTCCCTTCCCCAGACCGTCGCCCGTATCCCCGGGCGGCGGCCCTTTTGCGTGTGAAGGAGGATGCCCCGGTGCGGGGCCCGCCCGGACGCTTCGGGAACGTAGCGTTAAATGTCCGACAGTCTGACGCATGACGCTACGTCCCCAAAATGTCTCCCAAAGTGTCCGCTTGAAGCACCCGGATGGACTTGAAAGCGCCCCGAAGCGGCCGCTTCGGGGAATCCGGGCGCATAGTGCTACGTCCCCGAAGCGTCGCAGCCGCTGCTGGTCGAGGAGGCCAGCGGCTCGGGGAGGCTCGCGGCCGCCGCCCGTTGAGGAGGGAATAACGAGCCGCTTCTTCTGCGGGCGGCAACCCTGTCGCCTTATTGCGCCTTTATCCTCCGAGGGAATGCCGTTTCTGACCGTAGGGTTCGCGAATAATCGCACGTTTTGTCCGGCCGTGGCCAAAACGTGCGATTATCCGCAGGCTGCGGGGGCTGCGAAGCTGTTTTCAGCCCTGTTTTCCTGCTAAACGCCGAAGAATCGCGAGTTATGTCCGCTTTGCGGTCTGGTTTGCGCGAAGAATCGCCTGTTTTGTCCTCAAATGGCCAAAACAGGCGATTCTTCGCACCGGCAGCCAGCCGCCCGGCCTTCGCACCGGCAGCCAGCC
>NZ_QUCY01000054.1:0-845 GCF_003474385.1 Eggerthella sp. AM16-19 | reverse complement strand
TGAAGGTGTAGGAAGCACCTTCAAAGAAAGGAGACAGTCATGGCGAAGATTGTCAACTCTTGGAACGACTGGGATCCGTTGAAGCGCGTCATCGTTGGCCGCTGCGATAACTCCATGATCCCGCCCGAGGAGCCCGCAACCTCTGAGAAGGTGCCGGTCGACTCCGAGATGCGCGGCATGTGGGGCCTGCGCCCGCTGCGCACCGTCGAGCGCGGCAACGAGTGCCTCGAGAACCTGGTCAAGGCCGTCGAGGAGCGCGGCGTCGTCGTCGACCGCCCGACGCCCCTGCAGTGGAACCAGGCCATCGGCACGCCGGACTTCCGCAACGATTCCATGATGACCTGCATGCCTCCGCGCGACATCCTGCTGACCGTCGGCAACGAGATCATGGCTTCCGCCAACTCCTTCCGCTGCCGCTACTTCGAGTACCTGGCCTACTGGCCGCTCATGAAGCAGTACTTCGATGAGGATCCCGAGTTCCTGTGGACCCAGGCTCCCCGTCCTCGTCTGACCGACGCTTCCTACAAGCACAACTACTACGACGAGAAGATCACCCTGGAAGAGCGCCTCGTCCGTACCGCCAACAAGGACTTCGTGACCACCGAAGTCGAGCCGATGTGGGACGCCGCCGACCTCATGCGCATGGGCAAGGATATCTTCATCCAGCACGGCCTGACCACCAACCGCACCGCCATGGAGTGGTTCCAGCGCTACTATCCCGAGTATCGCATCCATGCCATGAACTTCCCGGGCGATCCGTACCCGATCCACATCGACGCCACCTTCGTGCCGCTGCGTCCGGGCCTGATCATCAACAACCCGCATCGTCATCCCGCCGAGGGCCA
>NZ_QUCY01000053.1:0-1058 GCF_003474385.1 Eggerthella sp. AM16-19 | reverse complement strand
TGGTTCGATTGAAACAGTCAAAACGCGATAAGAAGATAGTAGGAGGGAGCCATGGGCCACCGCGTCCATCTTACACTACGCGAGCGCGAGGACATCATGCTGATGCGCCGCGACGGCAAGGGGGTCTGCGAGATCGCCCGCAGGATAGGCAGGGGCAAGTCCACCGTCTCGCGGGAGCTCTCGCGCAACTCGTGCGCGCGCTTCTACCGCGCGTCGACGGCGCAGCGGCGCTACTCCGAGCGCCGGCTCGCGTGCCGCAGGATCGCGATACTCGACGACGAGTCCACGTTCTCCCTGGTCAGGGACAAGTTCCTTGACGAGCAGTGGTCGCCCGAGCAGATCGAGGGCAGGCTCGCGCTCGAGCTGGGCTCCAGCCCCGTGAGCGACACCACCATCTACCGCGGGATATGGTCGGGGCGCTTCGACGCGTGCATCGGCGGGCGCAAGGCGGCCAAGAGGCCGCGGCATCGCGGCAAGCGCCGCCGCGGCGCCTCGGAGAAGCGGGGCAAGATCAAGGTCTCGCACGAGATATCGGAGCGCCCCGCGGCCGCCGACGGTCGCTCCGAGGCCGGCCACTGGGAAGGCGGCACGGTCGCCGGCAAGGCCGGCGGCGCGTGCCTGCTGACCCTCGTCGACCGCAAGGACGGCTTCCTCGTCGGCGGCAAGTGCCGCCGGAAGACCGCGGCCTGCGTGCGCGCGGAGATGCCGAAGGCCCTGGAGGGCCAGCCGCTGCGGCCCGTCACCCTCGACAGGGGCAAGGAGTTCGCATCCCACGCCCAGGTCACGGGGGAAATCGGGGTCGAGTTCTACTTCGCGCTGCCTCACCATCCCTGGCAGCGCGGGACCAACGAGAACGCCAACGGCCTGCTGCGCGAGTACTTCCCGAAGGGGGAGTCGCTGGGCCGCGTCAGCGAGAAGCGGGTGCAGGAGGTGTACGATAAGCTCAACCGCAGGCCGCGCAAACGCCTGGGCTACCGAACGCCGTACGAGGTCCACTACTCAAAGACGTTGCCACGGCGTAACGTTTCTGGGGGTGCGGCGTAAGCCGCGTCGGCGAT
>NZ_QUCY01000052.1:0-1383 GCF_003474385.1 Eggerthella sp. AM16-19 | reverse complement strand
GGGCGTGATGCGGTACGCGCGCTCGACGCTGCCGGCGTAGTTGCCCTGGCCGGTGACGGTCACCTTGATGACGCCCGTCACGTTGGTGAAGTCATCGGCGCCGTAGGACACCGTGTAGTCGACGCCCTCCGTCAGGAGCTTCTCCCCGTCCTTCACCTCGGGCGCCCATTTGTGCTCACGGCCGTCGTAGACCAAATCGCTCGGACTGGAAACCGTCATGTCGGCGGAGGAGACGATGTCCTTCGCGACGACGGACAGCTCGCCCTCGCTCTTCTCGATGGCGAAGTTGCTGGCCTTGAAACCGTCCTTCCAGGTGTAGGCGATGGTATTGGGAACCTTGCCCTTGGCCACCGTCATGACCCTGCCGACCGCCTTCAGGTCATCGACCTGGCTGCGGAACAGGGCCTCGGCGCCCTGGACCGTCACCGCGTCATCGGACTGATACGCGCCGTTGTACACGAACTCGCGCGTGTTGGACGCAAGCTTCACGGAAGCAGGCGCGATCTGGTACTCCCTCGTAACGGAGCCGGTGTAGTCGCCGATGCCCGTAATGGTCACCTTGATGGTGCCCGTCACGTTGGTGAAGTCATCGGTGCTGTAAGCCACCGTGTAATCGCGGCCCTCGACGAGCGCGTTGCCGTCCTTGCCGGAGACCACGGGAATCCACTTATGTTCGCGCGCGTCATAAACGGCGTCGCTCGGAGCGTTGACCTTCACCCCGGCATACGCGCCCGGAATCGGGTCGTCCGGGTTGATGGACTGCGCGCTCACCGTCAGCGTGCCGTACCTATAGGCGATGTCGTAGTTCTCCACCTTCGTGCTGTCGTTGCCGGGCTTTGCGGCGAAGGTGTTCTTGCTGGAGCCCACGGAGGTCTGGAAGCCGAAGAAGTCGTAGCCGAACTCCTCGCCGGAAGCAAGCGAACCGTCCTCCACGCTGACCTTGTGCTCGGTGAGCGCGGTGCCGTCGTAGACCTTGGAGGCGTCGCCGGAGACAAGCGTCACCGGACGCTTGGTCACGACGAGCGAGGCCTTGCCGGTCGCCACGTTGCCGAACTGGTCGGTGACGTCCTGGCCGGCGGCGTTCGTGATGACATAGGAATCAACCTCTGCTGCGGCGTACCCGGCGTCGGTGACGGAGCCCTTGGTCTTGGCCGAAAGGGTGAAGCCCGCGGGCACGCCGATCACGTTGACTCCGGCGCTTTCGAGGGCCGTGCCGTCATAGACCTTGGTGCCGCCCTGCGGGATAACCACGATACCGGCCATGCTCTTGGTGACCTCAAGCGTGCCGAGGTTCTCCTCGATCGTGTAGTTCTCAGCCTTCGCGTTGTCGTCCCACACCAGCTCGTAGCCGTTTTCGCTCGTGCCGACGGTGGTCTGGCCTCC
>NZ_QUCY01000051.1:0-1569 GCF_003474385.1 Eggerthella sp. AM16-19 | reverse complement strand
CCTCCTACTATCTTCTTATCGCGTTTTGACTGTTTCAATCGAACCATTCAGAATGCGATGCAGTTACTGGCCGGGCAGGTATGTCGGCATGTGCCCTGGGGCGTATTCGGACCCCGCGAAAGAGACTGACAGCCTGCCCCATTCGGGGCGGTTCGCGGATTAGCTGGATGGCGGAGCCTTGACCGAAGGCTACCCCGTGTCTCTTACAGGAGGTTGCGAGCCCGTTTGGTGAGCAGGGGCCTGCCATGTACGGAAGGGCGGGACCTATGATCTACGCCGGGATAGACATCGCCAAAAACGCCCACGTCGTAGGGGCGACCGACGAACACGGGCGCGACGCATCGAAGCCCATGAAGTTCGCAAACTCCGCTGGCGGGTTCGACCGCTGCATCGCCTACTTGGAAGGGCTCGCCGAGTCGAAGTCCGACCTGCTGGTGGGCATGGAGGCGACCGGCCACTACTGGCTGCCGCTCTTCTGCCGGCTGCAGGATGCGGGCTACGCCGTCGTCGTGGTGAACCCCATGCGGACCGATGCGATGCGGCGCTTCAAGGGAAGCTCGCGCGTGAAGACCGACATCGTCGACTGCGTGCTCGTGGCGGAGACGCTTCGCTGCGGCGGCTTCCAGCCGAGCAGGCTGGGAGACGAGGCGATGATCGAGCTGCGGCAGCTCACGCGCCTGCACCAGGCGCTCAAGGAGAGCGTGGCCGACTTGAAGCGCCAGGTTATCGTGGCGCTCGACCAGGTGTTCCCCGAGTACGACTCCGTCTTCTCCGACACCTTCGGCGAGAGCTCGAAGGCGTTCCTCAAGAGGTGCCCGACTCCCGAGGAGTGCCTGGCCGTCAGGGCAGACTCTTTGGCCAAGACCCTCGAGCGGGCGAGCCATGGCAAGCTCGGCCGCGCGAAGGCGGACGAGATAAAGGGCATCGCCAAGGCCTCGTGCGGCATCGGCCTTGCGACGTCGGCCTTCTCCTTCCAGATTAAGCTGCTCATAGGCCAGATAGACTTCATAGAAGGCCAGGTATCCGAGGTCGAGGCCAGGATACGGGCGGGCATCGAGGAGGTCGAGCCGCTCATCCTCACCATACCGGGTATCGGACACGCGCTCGGCGCGCAGATCGTGTCCGAGATCGGCGACGTGCGCCGCTTCCGCAACGCCTCCTCTATCGTGAAGTACGCGGGGATCAACCCCTCGATCAGCCAGTCGGGCAAGTTCTCCTCCGAAGAAAACCACATCACCAAGCAGGGCTCCCCCTACCTGCGCCGCGCCCTGTACCTGGCGGCGATGGCCCAGCTGAAGCTGAAGTCGCCGTTCTACGACTACTACGCGAAAAAGCGCGGCGACGGCAAATCCCACCGCGAGGCGCTCGTCGCGGTCGCCCGCAAGCTCGTCCACGTGATCTACGCCGTGCTGTCCAAGCAGGAACCCTACGACCCGAATGTCACGAAGAGCCCCGGGCTCGCATCGCGTTCTGAATGATTCGATATGAAGCTGTCAAAGTGCGAAATCCAACAACTAAATACTCTCTAGAAAACTTGTCTTACGGGTCTTGACTACTCATAGCTGGTCT
>NZ_QUCY01000050.1:0-1581 GCF_003474385.1 Eggerthella sp. AM16-19 | reverse complement strand
GTAAGCCGCGTCGGCGATGAGGGCGGCCGCAAGGCCGCCCGACGAGCCGGCCCGCAAAAAGGGAACGGGTTCCCCTATCCTTTGGTTAACGACAACTGAAGGAAATAGGAGAACCCGCATGGACGATTCTACCAATCCCCGGGCGCGCGCGATAGCCGCGCTTGCGGAGATGTTCCTCGACCTGGCCTTCGGCCCGGAGGACTTCGCCGCGATCGAGTCCAAGGCCATCGACCTGGGCCACGGCTGCATGGCCGAGGCGCTCGGCCTCGCGCTGGAGGCCTACGACGCGCGGCTCATGGGCGGCAGGCCGCGCGGCCTGCGCGCGCACGACGTCCGCGCGCGCACCCTCGCCACCGAGATCGGCGACGTCTCCTTCTCCATCAGGCGCTACCGGGACCGGTTCGGCTGCGACGTCTACCTGCTGGCGGACGCGCTCGACATCCCCTACGGCGCGAGGGTCTCGCCGGGCGCGGCAGGCTTCCTGGTCGAGGCCGCGGCGCACGTCTCCTACGCCAGGGCCGCCCGGCTGCTCGCCCGGCACGGCTCGCGCGTGCGGGCGACGACCGTGATGCGCTGCATGCGGGACGCCGGATCGCTTTGCGCCGAGGAGGACAGGTCGGCGGCGGAATCGCTGTACGGGTCCGGGGTGGTCCCGGAGGCGGAGCTGTCCGCCGAGGAGATCTGCATGGAGGCCGACGGCACCTGGTTCAGCCTGCAGCGCCGCGGCGAGGGCGGCCCGAGGCGCGCCGAGGTGAAGGCGGTCTGCGCCTACCAGGGCAAAGAGGCCCGCGGCAAGAAGGTCGTGCGCAGGAACGCCGTCCACCACGCCTGCATCGCGAGCCCGGACGAGGTGTGGTCCGAGGCCGTCCCCGCCATCGGCCGCAGATTCGACCTGGCGAAGATCAAGCGCGTGCATCTGGGCGCCGACGGCGAGGCGTGGTGCTCGGCGGCGCCGAGGTTCATCCCCGGGGCCGAGGTCACGTTCCACCTCGACCCCTTCCACGTCAACCGCGCGGTGCTGTCGTGCTTCGCCGAGCCGGAGATGGCCTGGAACGTGATCGACTGCATCGCCGACGGCGACAAGGGGCCCGCCATCGCGCTGCTGAAGGCGTGCCTCGGCCTGGGGCTCGCCAGGGAGAAGCAGGCCAGGAGCGTGATATCGTATCTCGAGGGCAACGCCGACGCGATAGCCGTCGACGGCCCGTCCCTGGGCACGATGGAGTCCGAGAACCAGCACCTCTACGGCGTGCGCATGGACTCCTTCCCATGCGCGTGGTCGCTGCGCGGCGCGTCGGACATGGCGCGCATCGTCAGCAGGCGCGCGAGCGGCCGCGAGGTGCCGCGCATGACCCGCGAGCGGTCGATGGGCGCGCGAAGGGCGCGGCTCCGGGAGAGCAAGGAGCTTTCCTTCTACGAGAGAGGCGGCTCGGCTGGTACAATACCGCAGACGGCCGGCTCCGGCTATCTTCCGCCGCACCAGGCGGACACGGGCAGGATGGACGCCGGCAAGGCCTACGCCCTTCGCAAGGGCATGGCGAACCTGGATAGGAGAATCTGAACCCCCATCAACTTTACGCCGTC
>NZ_QUCY01000005.1:0-113259 GCF_003474385.1 Eggerthella sp. AM16-19 | reverse complement strand
AAATCTCAGACTTTCTTTTCTTTGTCCAAGATTTGGGGTGCGGTTCAGTGAGCGGGGCTTCTTGGTGAGCAGGGTCTCTGGGGTTAGCGGATGAACTTCGCTAGGACTCGGGCGAGGAGGCTGGGCTTCTCGGGGCGTCGCTGGATGCCGGAGTGGCTGGGCGCCTGCATGGGCTCGTTGATGACCTGCGCCTTCACCGGTACGGGCTGGGCTGCGGCCTCGGCGGGCTTGGGGGCAGCCTGCGGCTTCGCAATCGCTTCCGCCTCGGCGGCTTTCGCGGCGGTCTCGGCCTCGAGCGCGGCCTTGTGGGCGGCTTCGGCCTCCCTGGCCGCCTTTGCGGCTGCGGCTTCCGCCTTGGCCACGGCCTCCACCTTAGCCTCGGCTTCGGCCATCTGCGCCTGACGCTGCTCGTTCATGAGCTTGCGGGAGTTCGCATTGCGTGCGGCCTTAGCCTTGGCAGCCGCCGCGCGGGCGCGCTGGGCCTCCTTGATGAGGAAGTCCTGCGACTCGAACTTCGGCTCGTCGGGCTTGGCCAGCTCGCCGAGCTTGGTATAGGTTCCGTCGGCCTTCAGCTCGCGCAGCTTCGCCGTGTCGCGCAGGCACGTGGCGATGTAGTCGAGCACCTGGTTGCGCAGCCCCTCGTCGAGGATGGGCCATGCGATCTCGACGCGCTTCTCCATGTTGCGCGTCATAAGGTCGGCGCTGGACAGGAAGATCTTGATGTTCTCGCGCGGGCCGAAGCCGTAGATGCGGCTGTGCTCGAGCAGACGGCCCACGATGGAGACCACGCGGACGTTGTCGGTGTAGCCGGGCACGCCCGGGACCAGGCATGATATGCCGCGCACGAGCAGCGTGACCGGCACGCCCGCCTGGCTTGCCTCGGCGATCTTGACGATGATGTCCTTGTCGGTGACGCTGTTAGTCTTGAAGAACAGGCCGCACGGCTTGCCTTCGCGTGCAAGGGCGATCTGCTCGTCGATGTTGGCGATGATGCCGGGCTTGATCTGCAGCGGCGCCACGGACAGGATGTCGTAGTTATCCGAGGCGTTCTCCAGCTGCATGTTGCGGAAGAACTCGGTGGCATCGCGGCCGATGGTCTCGTCGGCGGTGATGAAGCTCAGGTCGGTGTAGAGCTTCGCCGTCTTCTCGTTGTAGTTGCCCGTGCCCAGCTGCGTGATGTATTGCAGGCCGTTCTCGGTTTGGCGCGTGATGCAGCAGATCTTGCTGTGCACCTTGTAATCGCGGAAGCCGTAGATGACGTTGCAGCCGGCCTCCTCGAAGCGTTGCGACCACTCGATGTTGTTCGACTCGTCGAAGCGCGCGCGCAACTCGAACAGCGCCGTGACCTGCTTGCCGGACTCGGCGGCGGCGATGAGCGCCTCGGCCAGGTGCGACTGGCGCGCCAGGCGGTACAACGTGATCTTGATGGAGATGACGGTGGGGTCTGCCGCGGCATCGCGCAGCAGCTGCACGAACGCGTCCATGGACTCGTAGGGGTAGCTGAGCAGCACCTCGCGCTCGCAGACCTGCTCGATGATGGAGCGGTTGCGGTCAAGGCATGCCGGCCACTGCGGGGTGAACGGGGGGTTGGACAGCGCCATGCGCTCCTGCTCGGGCAGATTGCTTCCAAGGCCCCAGGTCCAGCTCATGTCGAGCGGCACGCTGGTGACGTAGGTCTGATGCGGCTTGAGGTTTAGGCGATCGAGCAGAAGCTCCTGGAGCACGCTGGAAAGCGGGCGCTCGGACTCCAGGCGCACCGGTGCCAAGCGGCCGCGCTTCTTCAGGATGCGCTTCATGTGCTCGCGATAATCCTCGTCGGACTCGTCGGTGTTCTCCGTGGCGTCCAGGTCGGCGTTGCGCGTGACGCACAGGACGTTGGTGTGCTTGACGGTGTACATGCTGAACACCTGGGCGGCGGTCATCTCCACCGCGTGCTCGAGCAGGATGAACTGGAAGCCCTCGCCCGGCAGCTTGATGACGCGGGCGCACTGGCGCGGCATGGGAAGGATGCCCACGGTGACGCCCTCGGCGCCCAGGTTCTCGCTTTCCTCGGCGGAAGGATGGATTTTCGCGGCCTTGACGGTTTTGCCGTCCTTGGCCTTGTCCTTCTTCTTGGGCTTCTTCGGGCCCACTTCCTCGTTAAGGCGCACGATGACGTAGAGCGACCCGTTCTCCAGATGGGGGAAGGGGTGGCGCGAATTGATGATCTGCGGGGACAGGAACGGCATGATGTTGGCGGCCGTGTAGTCGGCCAGGAAGGCGCGCTGCTCGTCGTTGAGATCGGCGGGGCGCAGATGGCGCACGCCGTGTGCGGCCAGGGCCTGGCGCACCTCGGCGTAGGTCTGCTCCTGCACGGGGTACAGCTCGTGGCAACGCTTGTGGATGGCGGAAAGCTGCTCCGCCGGCGTCATGCCCGTCTTCGAGTCGAGGACCTGCTTCTTCAGAAGCGACAGGTCGGTCAGGCTGCCCACGCGCACCATGAAGAACTCCTGGAGGTTGGACCAGAAGATGCTGATGAAGTTCAGGCGCTCGAGCAGTGGAACAGTCTCATCGGCGCCTTGGTCGAGCACGCGCTCGTTGAACGTGAGCCACGACAGCTCGCGGTTCTGCATGTAGGGTGTGGATCCTATATGCGTTGTGGATTCGTTTGCTTTCATGGCGTTCCCTTCCCTCGACGTCATAGATGAAACGTGCGTCGGGCGATGCGTCTTCGTTGATTCGATGTGCGGGCGGCCGCCTGCGGGCGGCCAAGTGGAATCGATGATTGCATAACGTGCGACGCCAAGGTGACGGGGTTCCCCAACAACCACGTCCCCTCAACTCATATTTTACTCTGTTTTGATGCTGCGACCGGCCGAATCCGCCACCAGGCTCGGAAAAATGGGGTGAAAAAGGTAACGATTCGGTTTCGGATTCGATCAGTCCGCTTGCGGGGGTGCCGACACGGCCCCGAGCATGCGCTCGATCAGGTACCCTTCGCGCACGCCGTGCTTGCATACGACCAGCTTATCGGCGCCAAGGTGGCGGAACAGCTCCGCTAAGATGACGCAGCCCGGCACCATGGTGTGCACGCGTTCGGCGGACGCCTTTAGGGCCGCGTGCCCGAACGCGGAGGGGTTCTCGTGGCAGGCGCGCAGGATCTGGAGCACCTGCTCGGCTTGGATCTCGCGCGGGCGGGTTTGCAGCTCGTCGAGCTGCTGGACCAGTTTGGCCGCCGCGCGCGTGGACCCGCCCACGCCGTAGAGCGTGGGAGCCTTGTAGGGCTCGAGGCTGGGAAGCTTGCGCAGGTTGCCGCGGAACTCACAGGCTATGGCGTTCATCTCGATAGGCGCGGGCAGGATATTGCGGACGAAACGCGCGAACGACGACAGCGATCCCTGGCTGAGGCTCACATCGTCGCTGTCGCGGCCGCCCTCGACGCGGGTGAGCTCGGTGGAGCCGCCGCCGATGTCGACGAGCGTGCCGCGCTCGAGCGGGGTGGAGCAGCGGGCGCCGACGAACCCGAGGTGCGCCTCGTCGCGCGCGGACAGCAGCGTGACCGCCAGCCCGCAGCGCCGCTCGATTTCCGCGACGGCCTTGGCGCAGTTCGCGGCGTTGCGCAGCACGGCGGTGGCGAACACGTCGACGCGCTTACAGCCGAAGTAGCGCACGCGCTTCATGTGGCTTTTCAGCACGTTGACGGCGCGGTCCACGCCGTCGGGCGTGAACACGCCATCCTCCACGAACGCGGCAAGGCCCGCCATCACCTTGTCGTTGATGATGCTTTTGAAGTCCTTGCTGGAATAGGTGCTGCGACGATCGTCCTTCACTTCGTAGATGACAAGGCGAATGGAGTTCGACCCCAGGTCGATGACGCCGTAGGTGGGCATTGCCGTTTTCCTTCCTCGATGGTGCTGCGCGCCGATTGCGCTTTGCGACGATGCCGGCGCGATGCGTCGGCATGAAGTGAACCTTACCCATGATAAAGGTTGCGGGCCTTCGCTTGACGTGCGCAGGCGTCGCTGACGGCTTTCGAGAGAAGATTTTACGCTCCCTTAACGTTGGAGCGTTCGGGGGGGGGAGGGGGAGGGTGGCGAGGCGGCGTCGACCGGCGCCGGCTCGGCCGATGATTCCGCTTCGCCCGCCGACAAGGATGCTTGCGAAGGCGCTGATACCGCATCGCCCGAAGGCGGTGAAACAGGCTCCAAGGCCGCCGGGGAAGCCGCCGATGCGGGGACGACCCGGCCGAGCGCGCCGCCGGCGATGAGCCGGCGCAGCAGGGGTCCTGTACCCGTTCGGCAAGCTCATGGCCAGCGGGTATGTTTATGCTTGCGACGAGCGGGGCGATTTGACGAAACCCGTCGATGAGAACGACCCCGAGCGCAACGCCATCTTCGCGCGCGACGTCACGAATCTCATCGTCGACTATCACGTTGCCAACATACCCAAGGGTCTGTGCGAGGGCTTGACGAGTCTGACGTCGGTGCGCTTCGAGAACGACCGTCTGGATTCCATAGGCGATTTCGCCTTCGCCGCCTGCGCGAAGCTCTCCTTCATCAGCTTCTCGGATATGCATATCGGTTCGATCGGCGCGCAGGCGTTTGCCGGCTGCTCCTCGTTGACCAGCCTTTCCATCAAGAAGCCCGCTGAAATCGGCGCTTTGGGTGAAGGCTGCTTCCTGAAAAGCGGCCTTGAGTCCACCGGTTTGGGGAGTGTGAAGGGCCTGACGTCCATCCCCGCCGACGCATACGAGGGGTGCCAAAACCTGTCCGATACGGGGTTGGGTCAAAACCAGCAGATCGCCTCGGTTGGCAACTGGGCGTTCGCCAACTGCCCCAACCTGCACCTGACGGGCCTTGAGACGAACACGTCGGTAAGTCAGCTGGGCGACGGATGCTTCTCCGGGTCGAACCTTGACGGCGGCTTGATCTTGCCGAACGGCTCGCGGATCGAGCTGCTGCCCAGCCGGACGTTCGCCGGCACGAACTTAGACTATGCGTATTTCCAGTGCGACCATGCGGTGCTCATCGACGTCGATACGTTCCCCAAGCGCGGGATGCAGGTGATGGTGCCATCTGACTTGGTCGGCCTGTATCGGTCGGGTTTCCCTGAGCTGAATTGGGACGGCTGCAACGGCGCAACCCCCGTTAGCGTATCCGAGTGCTTGAGGGACCTTCGGATCGAGCACGACCCTAACGTTATGGAGTACGCCGAGGACGATAAGGTTTCCCTTGCCGGCATGAAGGTCACGTTCAACCACGGTTACGGCAGGAGCTCGTTCGATTACGAGGACTTGATGAACTGCGCATTCGCTCAGTTCATCGAGGTGTATCCCGATGACGGGTACCTGTTCCGCTCAAGCTTCCACGGCCAGCGTATCCACATGACCTATGACGACGGCGAGGTGTACCTGGACGCGTACTCGGCCGAGCCCATGCGCGAGCGGGGCAATACCGATCTGGCGGTGGATATCCAGTACAGCGGCGCGCTCTCCTCCGGGGACAGTGCGACCGGCGCGGGCCAGTACAAGCCCGGCGAAACCTGCGTGGTGGTGGCCAACGCCATGACGCCCGGCAGGACGTTTGCCTATTGGACCGACGAGCAAGGGGACATCCTTTCCGAGGACCAGTGGTACGAGTTCACGGTGGAACGCGACACGCTGCTGACGGCGGTGTTCGCTGACAGTGCAAAAGTGGCGCCCGAGGTCCGCCTGGGCAGCGCCGACGGGCGGCAGGTTATCGGCGCAAAGGCCAGCGTGTTGGTCGACGGGCGCGACATGGGGACGAGCTTCACCACGTATTCGGGCAAGGCCGTGACGCTGACCTGCAAATACGATGCGTCGAAGTACCGCTTCGACCACTGGGAGAGCTCGCTTGACAAGCACTATTTGGGAAGCCGCCCCGGCGACACCATCGAATACGAAGCCGTTGCGGGTGAGACGCCCATCGCCGTGCTCGTGGAGTACGGGCAGGCCAACGTGTCCGCGGCGCGCGCTGACGACCCGGAAAAGAAGTACAAGCTGGTGGAGTGGCCAAAAGCGACGATTCGGGACGCACCGTCATCGACCGCGCCGATGTGTGCGAGTACCGCGTGGACGGCAACGGGCGCGTCACGGCCGTGATGGACGGCAAAGACGCTCATTCCGTTCGCGCCCGTGGCCGACTGCGCGGTGGCCGCTCGCTTCCAGCGTCTGTGCAAGGTGAGCGTGGTGGCCGAGCCCGTCGATCAGCTTGCCGGCAAGTACACGGTGACCGGCGACGGCTACTGCGTAAGCGGCAAGCCCGTCACGCTTTCCGTGAAGCTTTCCGACGACGTGCGCGACAAGTTCACGTTCAAGGGCTGGTACCTTGGCGATTCCGGGGTTCCCGTGGGAACGGACCCTGACCACCTTGAGCTCACCCCCGAGCAGGACACGATGGTGCGCGCGGTGTTCGTCCCCAAACGTTACCGCATAAGCGTGGAGACCGATTCGCGCCTGGTCGAACGCGGCACCGTCGAAATCGAGGGGCATCCCGGCGCGGACGCGGTCATGGTGGAATACGGAAGCACGGCGACCATCAAGGCGAACCCGAACGAGGGCTTTCGGTTCGCCCATTGGAAGGACGGCAAACGCAAGAAGCATCCCGAGCAACAGCTGACCGTGCGCGTGACGGGCGACCAGACGTACAAGGCGGTGTTCAAGGGAGCGGAGCCCGAGGTGGTGATCGCAGCCGACACGTGGCTTGGCGGCACCGTCACCTGCAACGGCATCGAGGTCACCCCGGCGACCGATTCCTTCTCGCTTGGCCAGACGCTGCACTTGAAGGCCGAGCCGAAGAAGGGGTACTTCTTCTGGGGCTGGTACGTGAACGGCATCTTCACCAGCCTTGATATGGAATGCGATGTGGTGGCGAAGGGGCTGACCGGCAAATCGGAGCGGTGCACGGTCACGGCGGCGTTCAAGCCTTACGAGGTGGTTTGCCTGCCCGTGGCGAGCCCTGCCGACGGCGGGTCGGTGCGGGCCAGCCGCGTGTTCACCGAGCGCGGCGCGGAGGTTGCGCTCAAGGCGCAGGCGTCGCCCATGAACGTTTCTGCAGGTGAAGGTTATGGCAGCGCCACGGGCTCGGGCACCTACGCCGCGGGCGAAGTGGCGTGCGTCAGCGCCGTCCCGGCCGCCGGGGCGCATTTCATCGGCTGGTTCAGCGGCGGCGCGTGCCTGTCCACCGACGCCATGTACCGCTTCCCGGTGAGCGCGGATATCGATTTGGAAGCCGTGTTCGGCATGGGCTCGTTCACGGTGAGCATCATCACCGCGTCCCAAAGCTCCATTTTGCGCGGAAAGGCATTCCTGACCAGCGGGAACGGCTTGACAAGCGCTACGAAGACCTGCGACAAGGGCGACCCGTTCGTGGCCATGGCCATCCCGTGGTCGACCTACCGCTTCTCGCATTGGATCGATGAACGCGGAGCGCCGGTGGGCTTCAGCCCGATCATCGTGCGGCCGGCGGTGGCGAACAAGACCTACACGGCATATTACGTAAGGGATTCGTGGGACGTCGTGGCGGTCGACCCGCGCGACGGCGGGTACATCTATGGCTCGTCGGAAAACGATGAGTGGGGATGCGCCCTGGTCGGCAAGGTGGAGAACGGCTCCTCGTGCACGTTGCGCGCCGTGCCTGATGAAGGCTACGTTTTCGATGGCTGGTATGCGATCGGGGAAGACGGCGCCGTGAGCGGCGAGCCGCTGAGCACGGACGCGGCTTGGACGTTCACGCCCGACGCCGACGTGACGGTGACGGCCAGGTTCGCGGAGGCGCCGAAGTTTGAGGCGAAGCCGGAGCCCGATCCCGGGCCGGGACCCGTAGACCCGGACAACCCTGATCCGATCAACCCGCCGGAGCCTGGTCCGAATCCCGATCCGGATCCTGACAACCCGGATCCGGGTCCGACTCCCGATCCCGACAACCCCGACCCTGACCCGGGCGATCCGCCGAATCCTCCAGAGCCGGGTCCGGGACCTGATCCCGATAATCCGGACCCCGGTCCTGGTCCCGACCCGGCAAACCCGATCCCGAACCTGGTTCCGGCAACTCGGACGACTCGAATTCGGACAATTCGGGCAACCCTGGCGACTCGGATAACCCGGACGGCTCCAACGGTTCGCCGTCCGGCTCAGGTTCCGCCAATGCTTCTGTAGCTGCAGCGCTTGGGCAAACGGGTGACGCTGCCGCTAAGACCGGCGCCGCGGCAACCGGTGTCGCGGCGCTCATCGCGGCGGCGATGGCTGCCCTTGCGGCCGCTCTCGCGACGCGCCGGCATCGCAGGTAAAGTCAACGGTTGGTTACGATTCCCCGTCGCCGCCGTTCCCGCTTCGGCGTGTGCTAGCATGAAAGGAAGGATTCCCGCCATGCTGCACGCGCCGTTGCGCTGCTCGGGGCCGCTAGCCGTGTGGGATGGTATCGATTGCGAAGGGGAGGGCCGCCTATGCTGGAGACCGTCGATTTCTCTGAGGAACCGCTTCCGAAGGAAGAGTACAAGGCACGCCGCGATGCGCTGACCGAGCGTTTGGTGGTGCTGCAGCAGGAAGCGCGCGTCGCCGGCGTGGGCCTTGTGGTGCTGTTCGAGGGCTGGAACGGCGCGGGCAAGGGCAGCCGCATCTCCGACCTTATGTACAACCTTGACGCCCGCGCCACCAGCGTGTACGTCACCGAGAACTTCAACGCCGTCGATGCGGCGTCGTTCGCGGGCGCCGAGCACGGCGTGGGCGGCTTCTATCCCATGATGCAGCAGTTCTGGAAGGCGCTTGGCGGGCGCGGCACCATCACGTTCTACGACCGCGGCTGGTACACATCGGCCGTGCAGCGCATGCTCTACACCCAGTTCGGCGAGGTGAAGATCAAAAACGGCAAGGTCCTCCACCCCCGCGCCACCGTTGCGCGCGCCGTGCGCGAGGCCGCCGAGGAGCGCCACATCGACGCCCTGCGCGGCGCCCTTGCCAGCTCTGCCGACTTCGAGAAGCAGCTCACCGACGACGGCTACGTGGTGGTCAAATTCTTCGTCCACGTGACGAAGGAGGCGCAGCGCAAGCGTCTGACGCGCCTGCGCCGCGACCCCGCCACCGCCTGGCGCGTGTCCGATGGCAAGATGGCCACCATCGGCGAATACGAGGAGGCGTACCGCCTGTACGACAATCTGCTCGAGGGCAGCGACTTCTCGTACGCGCCGTGGCACCTGATCAACGGCGAGGACAAGCGTCGCGCCAACCTCAAGATCACCGAGACGCTGGTCGACGCGCTCGACAAGGCGCTTTACGCGAAGAAGGACCCCGCCGCCCTTGCGGCGGCCGCGAAGGCGCAGGCCAATAGCGCCGGTGCGGCTGAGGAGGTGCCGTTGGAGGGCCGTTCCCCCGAGCAGCAGCTTGCCGTGGCGCAAGCCGCCGCCGAGCAGGCTGCCGCGCAGGCCGCTCACGCCCCGCGAGCGAGTCGCTTCCGCATCGTGGACAGGGTTCCCAGCCTTGATGAGGTCGATCATGGCCTGGTGCTCGATTACGAAGAGTACAAGGATCGCCTGAAAAAGCAGCAGAAGCGCCTGAACAAGCTGGAAATGGAGATGTACCAGGCGCGCGTCCCGCTCGTGCTCATGTTCGAGGGCTGGGACGCGGCGGGCAAGGGCGGCGCCATCAAGCGCGTGGCCCAGGCCCTCGATGCGCGCGCCTACACCATCTTCCCCAGCCCGGCGCCCACCAAGCCCGAGCTTGCCCACCCTCACCTGTGGCGCTACTGGACGCGCCTTCCCAAGGCTGGGCACGTGGGCATCTACGACCGAAGCTGGTACGGCCGCGTGCTGGTGGAGCGCGTGGAGGGCTTCGCCACCGATGCGCAGTGGGCACGCGCCTACGACGAGATCAACGAGTTCGAGCAGGAGCTGGTGCGCTGGGGCGCCGTGCTGCTGAAGTTCTGGGTGGATGTCAGCCAGGAAGAGCAGCTGGCCCGCTTCCGCGCCCGTCAGGAAGACCCTGCCAAGCAGTGGAAGATTACCGACGAGGATTGGCGCAACCGCGACAAATACCCGCAGTACAAAAGCGCCGTCGAGGACATGTTCCGCCTGACGTCCACGCCGTTCGCGCCGTGGATTGTGCTGGAATCCGACGACAAGCGCTTCGCCCGCGTCAAGGCGCTCGAGGTCATCAACGATGCGCTTGAGGTGCGGTTGCACGGCGAGTGAAGGCGCGGTAGTATTGCTGGATAACCACATTGGGTGCAGGGCGCCGGCCGGTTTAGGAGTCGGCAGACGCATATATAGATGAAAAGGGGTTGCATCATGCCAAGTTGGACGATTCCGGTCATAGTCGCGGTCATAGTCATCGTGATCATCGGCTTCATCTTGAAGGGCTTTCTCGACGAGATGAAGAAGAAATAGGCCGAACGCGGAATGCCTGGCGGCAGTCCGAGGCGAGGGAGCGCGTCGTGCGTCGTGCACGGTGCGCTCCCTCGCGTTTTCGCGCGCGATGGCCTCGCCGCCCGCTGCGCATCGCATGCGGTTTTTGCGGGCTGCGAGGAATTTGAGCGCGTAAAGGGCGTGCTTTGAAGGGGAGGCGCCTTGGGTGCCTGTCGGGCGGCTGTTCGCGGCTGCGCCGTGCAGGTGCTGGGCGGTTTTTCGAACATCCTGCGTTGATTTGGGGCATTTCGCGGGCGGCATGTCCCCCGACCTGGGGATGTTTCGTACTATGTAACAGGTAGATGAGGTTTCCGAGCTACTGCGGAGGCGTCTTGCGTGTTTTTCGCGCTTCGACGCTTGGGAAGGCGTGAATTGTCCGAATACCAGCATAACCGCGTGCAATCGCGCGGCGCGCACGCAGCCCCGCAAGGGCAGGGTCCCGTGCGGCCCGTTTCCGTTTCCCAAGGTAGGCGTAAGCCCAAACGCTCGGGCGGCGTGTGGCGCGTGGTGTTCATCATCTCCCTCATCGTGTTCTTATGCGCCGCAGGCGCGCTGGCCTTCATCGGCTACGGCTATTGGCACGGCCAGCAGAACAACAAGCAGCTCGAGCAGATCGGCTTCAACGCCCCCGATGCCGCTGCGCTTCAGCGCATGGACCTTGCAAGCTTCACCGTCGATTGGGACGCTTTGCGGGCCATCAACCCCGACGTGGTGGGGTGGATCTACGTTCCCGGCACCACCGTCAACTTCCCCATAGTGCACGGCACCGACGACGAGCACTACCTGAAAACCGACTTCTACGGGCAGACCAGCTGGGTGTCGTTCGGCAGCATCTTCCTGTCCGCGGCCAATGCCGCCGATTTCTCCGATGCGAACAACATCGTGTACGGCCATCATATGAACGACGGCTCCATGTTCTCGCCCTTCGCCGATTTCGGCGACGCGGACACGTTCAACGGCCACCGCATCGTGTACGTGTTCACGCCCACGGCGAACTACCAGCTCACCACCTTCTCCATCGTGCATTGCGCGGCAGACGACCCTTTGGCTCAAACGGTGTTCGCCAGCGAGCAGGAGCGCCAGGCCTACGTGCAGGACAAGGTCGACCGTTCCGTCGTCACGGTGGCGGGGCTTCCCTCTGCCGCCGACATGAAGCACACGTTCGTGTTCTCCACCTGCGACAACCTGGCCAGCAACGGCCGGTGGGTGCTGTTCGCGTACGAATCCGGTTCAACAGCAGCGGCCAGCAGCGTCGTTGCCGCTGATAGCAACATCAACCCCGAGGACGTGGCCGCCGTCAGCGAAGCGGCAAAGGAGACAGCAGCATGAGCACCTCGATTCTGCCGGGAGAGCGCCCCGACCGCTTGGAGGAGGAGTGCGCCGTGTTCGGCGTGTTCGCCCCCGGCGAGGACGTTGCACGTATGACGTGCTTCGGCCTGCAGGCGTTGCAGCACCGTGGGCAGGAGTCGGCCGGCATCGCCGTGGGCGATGGCGAGACCATCATGGTGTCGAAAGACCTGGGCCTGGTCACCCAGGTGTTCGACGAGTCGCGCCTGGCCGCGCTCGAAGGCTATGTGGCCGTGGGCCACGCGCGCTATTCCACCAGCGGCTGCGCGGCGTCGTGGGAGGCCGCGCAGCCGCACATCTCGGCCATTGATGAGATTCTTATCGCGCTGGCGCACAACGGCACCCTGGTGAACACCAACAGCCTGCGCGCCCGCCTGATCGACGAGGGCATCCAGCTGCGTGCGGGCACCGACTCCGAGGTGGCCGCTAAGGCGATCGGCAGCGTCACGCAGAAGACGCACCACCTGCGCGAGGGCATCCGCTACGCCATGCAGTACATGGAGGGCGCCTACGCCATGGTGCTGGCCAGCCCCGACACGCTGTATGCGTTCCGCGACCCCAACGGCATCCGCCCGCTGTGCATCGGCAAGCTGCCCGAGGGTCGCGGCTGGGTGGTTTCCAGCGAAACCTGCGGCCTGGATATCGTGGGCGCCGAGTATGTGCGCGACGTCGAGCCCGGCGAGATCGTGCGCTTCAACAAGGAGGGCGTCACCTCCGAACAGGGCGTCGAGCCGCGCAAGCGCGCCAGCTGCATCTTCGAGTATGTGTACTTCGCCCGCCCCGACTCCATCATGGACGGCCAGTCGGTCTATCAGGCACGCCGTAACATGGGCCGCATCCTGGCCCGCGAGGCGCCGGCCGATGCCGACCTGGTGCTCGGCGTGCCCGACAGCGGCATCCCGTCGGCCATGGGCTTCGCCTTCGAAAGCGGCATCCCGTACTCCGACGGCATCGTGAAGAACCGCTACGTGGGCCGCACGTTCATCCAGCCTACGCAGGCCATGCGACAGCTGGGTATTCGCCTGAAGCTCAACCCGCTGCCTTCCGTCATCCGCGGCAAGCGCCTGGTGGTCATCGACGACTCCATCGTGCGCGGCAACACGTCGAAGAAGCTCATCGAGATGCTGCGCGACGCCGGCGCCACCGAGGTGCACATGCGCATCGTCAGCCCCGAGGTCATGTGGCCGTGCTTCTACGGCATCGACACCGACACGCGCGACCAGCTGATCGCCGCGAACATGACCAACGACGAGATGTGCGAGTGGATGGGCGCCGACTCGCTGGCGTTCATCAGCCTGCAGGGCCTGCGCGACAGCCTGCCCGACGTGCGCACGCCGGGCTACTGCGAGGCATGCTTCTCGGGCGAGTACCCCGTGGACATCCCCGCCTACACCGCGCGCAACAGCTTCATGACCAAGGCCGACTTCGCCGCAGCCTACGAAAAGGAAGCGCAAGAAGCCGAGAACACCCAAGTCAGCGTCTAACAACCGCAAACACGCCAGACAGTTCGGGGGCGTAGCGTTAAGTGTCCGGAGTTGGGCTGCATGCCGCCATGTGAACGGGGGACGGAAGTGCGTTCGCTGTTCGCCGTTTGCGGTCCGTGGTTCGCGCGAAACTGGACAGATAGGGGCATGTCCCCAAGTGTCCGGGTTTTGGAAGGTTAGCGGTGCGGGAGCGCCGGCCGGTTCGCCGGTCGGGTTCCCGCCTATCAGATAAGGAGCATCCAGTGACGAAGCAGGAAGTTACGTACCAGGCAGCAGGCGTGGACACCGCCGAGGGCGCGCGCGCCGTCGACGCCATCAAGGAGACGGTGCACTCCACGTATCGCCCGGAGGTCGTCGGCGACATCGGCGGCTTCGGCGGCCTGTTCAGCATCGCGGCGGCCAAGGACATGGCCGAGCCGCTGCTGGTTTCCGGCACCGACGGCGTGGGTACGAAGCTCAAGGTTGCCCAGCTGGCCGGCAAGCACGGCACGGTGGGCATCGACTTGGTGGCCATGTGCGTCAACGACATCCTGGCGTGCGGCGCCGAGCCGTTGTTCTTCCTGGACTACATCGCCATCGGCAAGCTGCGCAAGGAGCACGTGGCCGAGGTCGTTGCCGGCATCGGCGAGGGCTGCCGTCAGGCGGGCTGCGCGCTTATCGGCGGCGAGATGGCCGAGCACCCGGGCGTCATGGATCCCGACGACTACGACCTGTCCGGCTTCACCGTGGGCGTTGTCGACAAGCAGAAGATGCTCGACCCCGAAAGCGTGTCCGAGGGCGACGTGCTCATCGGCCTGGCATCCTCGGGCCTGCACTCCAACGGCTACTCCCTGGCCCGCAAGGTGTGCGTGGAGGGCAAAAGCCGCGAAGAGCTGCTGGCGCCGGTGGAGGCGCTTGACGGCCAGTCCGTGGCCGACGCGCTGCTCACGCCTACGCGCATCTACGTGAAGCAGGTGCTCGGTACGCTGAAGGCATGCCCGGGCGCCGTGCGTGCGCTGGCCCACATCACCGGTGGCGGCATCTCCGAGAACCTCAACCGCGCGCTGAACGAGCGCGTTGACGCGCAGGTTGACCTGGGCACCTGGCCCGTGCCCGCCGTGGCGAAGTACGTGTGCGACGCTGCCGAGCTGTCCGAGCCGCAGGCGCTCAAGACGTTCAACATGGGCGTTGGCATGATCTTGATCGTGGACCCCGCGCGCGCCGAGGAAGTCGAGGCCGCTCTGGCCGAAGCCGGCGAGAAGACCTATTGCGTCGGCCGCATCATCTCCGGCACCGGCGAGGTGCAGTACACGGGCGAAGGCAACCTGTACGGGTATCAGGGGTAAACTCCGGCATCTCCGTTACAACTTGCATGACCGCAAGGACCGCGTTTGCGGTCCTTTTTGATTAATGACTTCAGTCTGGCGCGCGCGTAGCCGCGCCAAGTAAACTTCGAGACGCTCACGAACCCGCTCATGAAGGTGACGCATATCGCTGGCGTGAAGCGCACGGTGGGAGAGGGGATGCGCGTGGAGCGCCACTGCGCCAACGCGCTGGCGGTGGCCCGCTACCTGGAGGGCGTGCCGTGCGTGAAGCGCGTGCTGTACCCCGGGCTGGAAAGCTCGCCGTATCACGAGCTGGTGAAAACCCAGATGAACGGCTTGGGAACGGGGATCCTGTCCTTCGAGTTTGCCGACGACGTCAATGGTGTGGGGCCTCGGCCCGAGGCCCCACGCTAGCGCATGAGCGGAGCGGCGCCATGGCAGGTGATGGCGCCGAGCAGCGGCGCCGCTTCTTGCGGGTCGACGCGTTTGCCGCGACGCACCCATTCGCGGTAAAAGTCCAGCGCCGTGGTGCGGATAAAGTTCAGCACCAGCTCCTCAGCGTCGGCGTCCATCCATGCAAAAGGGTCCTGCCCAGCGGACTTATAGCGCATCATCTGCTCACGATAGATATGGTTGCCAAAGTCGTAGGGTCCGGGCGAACAGATAAGCTTCTCAATGGTAGGAGTTTGCCCGACAAGGAACATAAAGAAACGCTGCGCATGGCCGTCAAGGTCTTTTGGCTGGTCGGCAGTGGTTTCGTAATTATCGAAAAAGTCGTTCATAACTTCATTCATCACGCTGTCGTACAGCGCTTCGATAGATTCGAAGTGCAGATAGAACGTCTTGCGGTTGATGCCGGCGCGCTCGGTTAAATCCTTCACCGTGATTCTCGCCACGCCCACTTCGCCCACCATATCCATGAACGCATCGCGTATGAGTTTGCGCGTGCGCACGACGCGCAAATCTGTTTTGCTTTTGGTCATGATCCCCCCGTACCTTGGCTGCGCCCATGCGTTTCGCCACAGAAAAAAGCACGTGTGGCGAAATCCCCTTCGTTCGAAATGTGTCGATTATACCCCGGTTTCTTGCGTTCGTCGCCTAAGCACCATATCGCGAAGCTGGGCAGTGAACGAGGTTTCCATACCCTCCATAATGCAGGTGCGAAACGGGTCCGGTATAAATCGGTCATCGTAATTATATCTCTTTTACCTGGGAAAACGGGATATGCGGAACGAAGGAGAGGATATGGAAAGCAGCAAAAGGATGCGTGCGGTGCTTAATCGTCGTAGCTTCCTCAGGCTAGGTGCTGCCAGCGGCGCACTTGCTGCTGTGGGCGGTATGGCCACCACGCAGGGCTGGCTGGCACCTGCGCAGGCAACAGCGGCGCCTGAGGAGCGCACGGCGTTCACCTACCACAACGAGCATTGCCTGTGTAACTGCATGTTGCAGTGCACGGTGCGTGACGGACGCCTGGTCATGGTGCAACCGCGCCCGAATAGTGACAAGCGTTTCCAAAACGTGTGCCTTAAGGGCATTTCCGAGATCGAGCACATCTATGGCGAAGCGCGTATTCAATCGCCTATGCGTCGCGTGGGAGAACGCGGCAGCGGTCAGTTCGAGGTAATCAGCTGGGACGAGGCGTTTAAAATCATCGCCGAGAATTTTCAGGCCACCATCGACAAGTACGGTTCGCAAGCGTTGTGGATTCAATACTCCACGGAGGCTTCGCAGCGCTTCAGTCCGCTACTAGCTTCCATTTTGGGCGCGCAAGCTGGCGGTTTGAACGGCTACGACATGGGCCAGGGCAACGGTCAGGGTCAAGCGTTCGGCTGGTCGGGCATGTTCGCGCTCAACACCATATGGGAGTGGAAGCAGGCTAACGTGGTGCTTATGGCCAACTGCAACGTGCTGGAAACGGGCATGATGTGGTCGCGCGCTTTCCTTGATGCTCAGGCTGCTGGCACGAAGATCATCGTACTCGACCCGCGTTTCACGGCAACGGCAAGCAAGGCGGACCAGTGGGTTGGGCTGCGCCCGGGTACCGACCCGGCGTTTTTCCTGGGAATGGTGAAGTACCTGCTGGACAACGACTTGTGCGATCGCGAGCACATGCTGGCGCACACGTCGTTCCCCTTCCTTGTGAACGCGAAAACAGGTGAGGTGCTCGGCGAGATGCACGATACAGTGGATAAGGAAACTGGCAAGCCGAAGCAGGTGAAAGCCCCGTATGTGTGGGACAGCGCAACGGGTGCGGCTGTGCTGCATGATACGCCGGGCGCGCAGCCTGCGCTCGAAGGCACCTTCACGGTGGATGGTGTGCAATATATCACCGAGTATGACTTGCTCAAGCAGCAGATGGCCGACTACACGCTCGACTGGGCCGAGGGCGTTACCGGTGTGCCGGCCGATACTATCGCCCAGGTGGCGCGCGAGTATGCAAAGGGTCCGTCTATCATCTGCAATGGCGTGGGCGGTATCGATAAGTTCTTCAACAACGACATCGCCGGCCACTGCTATGCGCTTATCGCCTCGCTAACCGGCAACTATGGCAAGCGCGGTACCGGTTGTGGCATCTACTGCTACCACACTGTCCTGTCCGAGGCCAAGTTGGGCGCCTGGAAGCTGCCTGAGGACAGAAAGCCCACGCCTAGCAAAAAAGGCTTCTACGACATTGTGAACACCGACGACGTGCACGCGGCCATGTTTTTCGGCGATATTCCCACGCAGAAGGCGGCGAACTGGGCAAAAACGCAGCGTTGGTTGGATTCGCTTGACTTCGTGTGCCTGGCAGACATCTATCACAGCTCGGTTGTTGACTATGTTGACCTGGTGCTTCCCGTGTGCAGCAAGTTCGAGTGCGCCGACAGCGTGGGCGGCGTGAAGAACGCCAACGGCTACATTCTGGAGAACCAGAAGGTGCTTGACCCGTTGTTCGATTCCAAATCCGACTTCTACATTGAGAAGGGCATTGCCGAAGCCATGGGGCTGGGCGGTTTGTATCCGGAGAATGGCGAAGAATACGCTCGCGCTATCTTGACCACGGACGACCCGTCGTGTGAAGGTATCACACTTGAAGCGCTGAACAGGGAAAACGGTGCCTGCAAGCTGGTGCTGGATTGGGACGATACCGTCGGCGAGGAAGTGGGCATGACCTACGCAACGCCTTCGACCAAGCAGGAGCCGTACTACGAGAACATGCTGGCGTGGGGCCAGGCGTTCCCGCAGTGGGAGCGTCCTAACGAGGCGTACCCGGAAAACCCGCTGCGCGAAAAATACCCGCTGCAGTTCAGTCAAGCTCGTTCGCGCTTCCGCGTGCATTCTGCCTATTCGGGTGCGAAGTGGATCCAGCAGCTGTTCGAGCCGCATATCGAGCTGAACCCGTCCGATGCCGCTGCGCGTGGCCTTGTCGATGGCGACGAGGTTGAGGTGTACAACGATCGCGGTTCGTTCCGCACGAAGCTGCGCCTGAACAACGCCGTGCAGCCTGAAAGCGCGTTTATGGCCGAAAGCACGTACCGTCAGTATCTTGAGGGGACGCTGATGCAAAGCGTATCCAACGATACGATGAACCCGCGCGGTTACGACATGATGTTCGGTCCCATGATTCCGTATAACGACACGCTCATTGAGATCAAAAAGGCAGGTGAATAGCCCATGACGAAACTGGCTATCGCAATAGACCTGCACCGCTGCATCGGGTGCAACACGTGCTCGATCGCTTGCAAGATGCAGAACAACGTCCCTGATGGCATGCTGTGGAACCGCGTGCTTACCGAGGGCGTGGAGATGTTCGACGACGCTGTTGGCGTGTACCCCAACCTTTCGCGTACGTATCTGCCGGTTGCTTGCCAGCACTGCGAGAATCCTGCATGCATGAAGGTGTGCCCGACCGGCGCCACGTACAAAGATGAGCAGGGTCGCGTGGAGATTGATTACGACCGCTGCATCGGCTGTCGTATGTGCATGGGCGCCTGTCCGTATAACGCCCGCGTGTTCAACTGGAACGAGCCTGTACGCGCGACAGGTTTCCACTATGGCGATGCCGACGTGCCGGTTCGCCCACGCGGCGTGGCCGAGAAATGCAGCCTGTGCAAGGAGCGTACCGATCGCGGCGACGAGCCTATGTGCGTGCATTGCTGCCCGGGTGATGCTCGCGTGTTCGGTGATCTGGATGATCCGGATTCGGCAGTGTCGAGGCTTTGGCGTCGTGGCGGTCATGTGCTGCTCGAGGAAAAGGGCACGCGCCCGCAGATGTTTTACGTGAACTAGGGGGTTGATGGATGGATAAGCGAAAAGCCCTGTTCAGCGGGCGAACTATGGCGGTTGTTGTCGTGTTGGCGGCGGTGGTTTTAGCCGCGGTGGGCTGCTGGGTTGCCCAGCAGACGTACGGCCTGGGTATCACGGGCATGAACAACTCCAACTCATGGGGCCTGTACATCATGGCGTTCATGTTCTTCGTCGGCCTGTCGGCTGGCGGTCTGATTGTGGCAAGCTCGGCGCACGTGTTCGGCATAGAGTCGTTTAAACGCGTGTCGGTGCCGGCGGTCATCACATCCATCGTATGCATCTGCTGTGCTGGCGCGTTCGTGCTCATCGACCTTGGCGGCGTGGCGCGTGTGTGGCGCATGTTCGTGGGGTTGAACTTCGTCAGTCCGCTTGCGTGGGACATGATCGTTATCACGTGCTACCTGGTCATCAACGTGCTTGACCTGGTGTGGTTGGTGCGCGGCGACGAGCGCAAGGTGGCAGTGCTCTCTCGTGTGGCGCTGCCGGTTGCCATCCTGGTGCACAGCGTGACGGCATGGATTTTCGGCCTGCAGATTGCCAAGGCGTGGTACTCGGCGATCATGGCTCCCATTTTTGTGGCATCGGCCTGCGATTCGGGTCTGGCATTGCTGCTTATCTGCCTTTTGGCGCTTGACCGTGCGAAGTTGTTCAAGTTCGACCGCGATTTGATGAAGTCGCTGGCGGGGCTGCTTGCGGTGTTCGTGGCGGTGGACGCGTTCTTCATCGCTTGCGAGTGCCTGACCATGGGCTACCCGGGTGCGGGCGAGGCCGAGGCGCTGGCTATCATGACCACCGGCAAGACGGCGCCGTTCTTCTGGTTTGAGGTTATCGGTGGCTTGGCTGTGCCGTTCTTGGTACTCGTGTTCGCTCGGAATCGCGAAAATCCGGCGTGTGTGGTGCTGGCGAGTGCGCTGATAGTGCTTGGTGTGTTCTGCAAGCGTGCGTGGCTGTTATTCACCAGCTTCACCGTGTCGAACGTCTATGGCGGCAACGGCATTACGTTGGGTACGGCTGCCGCTCAGGTAGGCGATGCCGGCGACGTGTGGACTACGCTGGGCGTGTATGCGCCTACGCTGCCGGAGGTCGTAGTGTTTGCGGGCGTGGTGTGCGCGGGTGCGCTGGCGTACATGATCCTATCGAAGTGCGTGCTGCCAAAATGCGGTAGTGAACAATAGCTATGGCGTGTAGGAGTCGGTTGCAATCGGTGACCGGCTCCCTTTTTCGTGAGAGGTAGCGGATTGCGATGATGGTGGATAGGGAAACGTTTGTGCAGGTGGCGCCCTGGCTGGCGATTGTCGGCAACGCGCTTTTAACGCCGCCCTTGCAGGCAGGTGTGCAGAGTGCGGCTATATTTGATGCTTGCCTATGGGAAGAGCTTGCGGCGTGCGGAGACGCCGAGGTGGCGAATGCGGTAGATAAGCTGGTGAAGTATCTTGACGGGTGCGAAGAGGCGGCGGTCGCGTCGCGGGAAGCGCAAGCCGGTGTTTGTATTTTAGACGCCAGGGATGGCGCGAGTAATCTTGATGATCGAGTGCAACGCGCATCGGTGGAGTTCGCGCATCTGTTCGTGGGGCCGCCGAAACCGGCTGTTGCCCCGTGGGAGACGTTTTATTGCCAGCAGGGTTGTGCCGTCGGGTTCGGCGAGGCGACTCATCAGATGCGCGCGGCCTTGCGCGGCAACGGTTTGGAGTTGGCGCAGGCGGGTAGACAGTATGAGGACCATATGGGCATCGAGCTTCTGCTGGCAAGCGAATTATGCCGCCGAGCAGGTGAAGGCGAGGATTGGGGCGCAGATGCAGGGTGTGCTTCCTCTGCTGCGAGCGAAGGCGCGGATGCGAATACGCAAAACGCCCTGAGCGCGGCGCAGCATGCTGTCGACTTCGTGCGCACCCGCCCGCTTTCCTGGATGCCAGCCTTGCGAGAAGCGGTAGAACGTGAATCCCCCAACGGTTTTTACGCACCTCTGTTGCAGCTAACCCAAGCGTTGTTGGAACTGGTTGCGTAAGGAGGGGATATGTCGTCAGCGGTAACATAGCTGATAGTGTTTGAGGTTTGCGCTCTACTGCCCGTTCAAGGCGATGCTCGTATAATCCTGGCTTACGTTGCGTGCAATCCAGAACCTCGAAAACGGCGATAGCGCGGCAGTGGCGGCGGATTTTGAGGTGCACTGAAACGTGCTTGCGCCAGCGCATGCTGCCCTGGTTTCCTGATTTCTCCGAGCGAGCCATGCAGCTTGTCCAGATCCGTTTCTATCGTAGTGTTTTGCGCATGGCCGCCGGATGGTTTGCGTTCGATACCGAAACCATCGATAGCTTGAACGAGGCGATCAGGTAACGAGGATCGAAAAGGCATGTCTTTGCTCTTTTCCTTGAGTATTGGATGGCGCTTGCCCTACGCCGATTCCTAGGCCGCCGGCGTGCAGATCGCGCCCGATGCTTGCTCAGCAGGATGACGAGATTTGGGCAACGTGTAGGGTGGGGAAGCGTTTCTTGTGACTTGCTGATTAACTTGCTAGCTGTTTGGCAAGTTGATCGGCTTGCGGCATTAGTCGGCTGATGTTCGCTCAGTAACCATTCGCGAGAACGCACCTCCGCCCTCTGCTCGGTTTGTGGTCACTTTGATGCAACGTGACCGAAATCTGCCAGAAATCAAGTGCGGATATGCTCGTCCTGTTTACTTAGGCTGTGAGAGGGAGAGATCATGGGGCTGAAGAAAGTGCTCGGAAAGGGCGTCCTTATGCTCACGGGCTACGCAACGGTGGTGGCATCCGGTTTTGCCATCGGCGTCGGTGGCGCGGCGGAAGCGGCGGGACCTATGGCAAGCCTGAGCTATTGGGTTATCGGCGGTCTGGCGACGTTGGCAACGGCTTTCGTGTTCTCTGAGCTTGCGACGATGTTCCCGAAATGCGGTGGCATTTGGGAATACACGAAGCAGGTGTTCGGGAAGGACCATCCGGTATCTTTCATGCTGGGGTGGATCTACTGGTTCGCCTTGCTGTTCGGCCTGAACGTCGAGCTTGTGTCGGTTGGCATCTACGTTCATGTGCTTGTCCCCGCGATTCCTCAGTGGGTCGGCTCCGTCGTCTGCTCTCTTATCTTCTTGGCCGTCAATAGGGTTGGCGTGAAGCTATCGGCGCTGGTTGAGGCGGCGTTCGGCGTTATCCTGATCGCCTCGAGCGCGCTGTTCGTCGTGATGGGCGCGACGATGATCGACCCGACTAACTATCAGCCGTTCGCCCCGTACGGCACGGTCGAGCCGTTTCTGCAGACGCTTCCTTACGTGGTGATTGCGTTCTGCGGCTTCGAGGTCGTTGCGACGCTTACCGAGGAATCAAAGAATCCGACGAAGGATATCCCTCATGCGCTTATCGGCGCCGCCATCTTCCTTACCGTGTTGTTCGGCGCTTTCGCCACGGTCCTGTACGGCTTGTTCCCGGCCGATGGTTTTGCCGAGCTGGGAACCGATGCTCCGCTTATCGTCGTCGGCGGCTCTTTGTTCGGCCTTGCGGGCATCGTGTGGATGACCATTCATTGCTTCACCGGTTCGATGAGCACTGCAAACGGCGGCGTTATGGGTCAGACGCGCGTGCTGTACGCTATGGCGCGCGAGGGCTGGTTCCCGCGTTCGTTCTCGAAGCTTGACGAGAACGGCACCCCGACCACAGCGCTGCTCGTCACGGCGGTTTCCATGATCTTGGTCTCGTTCCTGCCGATCGTGACGCCGGACGCTTGGACGCTTGCGGGCTTCCTGGGCGTGTTCGGTTACGGCCTGTGCTACATGTTCGCATGTGGGCTGCTCATCTACCTGCGCGTTAAGCGCCCGGAGCTTGAGAGGCCTTTCCGTTGCCCGCTTGTCCCCGTGATTCCCGCCATCGGCATTGTTCTGTATGCGTTGGCGATCGCGTTCTCGGGTATCCAGGTTATCGTTGTCGGCGTTGTTTGGTGTGCGGCGGGTGTTGCCTATTACTACCTGGTGGGACGCCGTTCGCGCGCAAAGTATCTGGCGGAACAGGGAAGCGAGACGGTGGTTTCCCCTCGGAATGCGGTGGCGCAGCCTGCTGCCATCGTCTCGGAATAGGTGAAGCATGAAGGTTAACGATCGCTATTGCTCTTTCTATTACGAAGATGACGACGATTGGGGCGAGGTTGAGATCGACCCCGAAACCACGGCGCTGCTCGTCATCGATATGCAGCACGTGTTCATCACCCGTCCTGAGATTGCGGATCCCACGGAGGCGCAGCGCAAGCGCGCCGAGCGATGGGAACAATTCTATCGGGCGATCGACGAGGTGGTGGTGCCGAACAACGAGCGCATCCTCGCCGCCTTCCGTGAGCGCGGCATGAGCGTGAACTTCGCGCGCATCGCGTGCTTGAAGCGCGACGGATCCGATAGATCGCTTGTCCAGCGAAGCTCGGGTTACAACGATCTTCTTGTCCCGCTCGACGATCCGGTCGGGCAGATCGTGCCGAAGCTTGCGCCGAAGGATGACGAGATCGTGTTCACGAAGACGACCGACAGCGCGGTTGCGGGCACGAACCTGTCGCTTCTGTTCCGCAACATGGGCATCGACACCGTGGTGTGCACGGGCGTGCTGACCGACCAATGCGTGTCGGGAACCGTCCGGTCCCTTGCCGACGAGAGCTTCAAGGTGTGGCTGATTGAGGACGCTTGCCGCGCGTCAACCGAGGAGATTCAGCGCGCCGAGTTGGAAATCCTCAACAACATCTACTGCCACGTGATCAACACTGATGAACTGCTCGCCGCATTGGGCGACGCGTAGGGCGGGGAGCGCTTCTTGTGGCTGCTGATCAACTTGCTAACCGTTTGGCAAGTTGATCGGCAAGCTGAATAATGATCGGCAATGGTCGGTCGATGTTGGTTGCGCACGCGAACAGGGGGACGGAGGGCGAACGGGGGACGGAGGCGTGTTCGCGTTAACCTTTCGCGCTCCTGAACGCTGTTCCGTGAACGAAACCTCGTCCCCTGTTCACCAGGCGACCGTTCGCGTGAACGTGTCTCCGTCCCTGTTCTCTCTCATGCCTGAGAAGAGACAGGGCGCTCAAAAGGCCGCGTATGCGGTCTTTTTTGCGATGCTCAGACACTCGTGCGAATCGTGTTATTTTCTTAAAAACCCATCACCATTTTTGGGTTATAGGGATATCTGACCTGCGGAAACGACATGTTACCCTGGTTTTCCGCTTGCGAGGAAATCGGCGCTCAGGGGTGTTTTCTTCTTGTGACGTGCGCTACAATCCCAATCGTTGAGAAAGCAATCTGCTCGTTCGAGCGTTTCTGATTTCTCCCATCGGGCATGCGTTGTGCCTTGGTGCTCTATATGTCTCCCTATTGTTGTGGTTATCGTCGCGAAGTGGCGACGTTGTCCCCTATGCCGTATGCGTCGGGGCGGTTTCATCGTGCGCAGATTGCGCTAGGAAGGGAAGAGGAAATGCTCGTTTCGCAGTTCACGAAAGAACGTTTTGGCACGGCGTCGGCTGTTGCCGCTTCGTTGGAGTGTCGTTTCGGCACCTCCTATGCCGCTTCCGACATCGTTATGGCCAGCGGGGTCGACAGCGCCATCAACGCGTTTATGGGCGCGGTGCTCAAGCCCGAAGACGAAGTGATCGCGTTTGCGCCTTGCGGCCAGACGTATCGCGCGATCGTCGAGGATAGGGGCGCTCGCCTGGTTGAGGTCCCGCTTGACGAGGAAACGATGCTGCCCGACTTCATCGCGCTCGAGTGTGCGCTCACCCCGCGCACGAAGTTGGTCATCGTGAGCACGCCGAACGATGCGAGCGCTATGGCATATCCGGAAGCTGTCGCTGACGGCATCGCCGGCGCTCTGTTCCGCGCGCCCAACGCGCGTTCGGCCATTCGATCATGCTGCTTTCCGACGAGGCTCATAGCGATATGGCGAACGACGGAGCGCAAAACCCTTGGTGGCCTGCTTTCTATTGCAATTCCGCGGTTGTGCGCACATCTGACGTGTCGGCTTCCGTCGCCGGGGAGCCTGCCGAGTATGTCGCGTTGACGCCGGAGATGGCCGACCGCGGCGATGTCGTTGCCGGCATCCGTCGCGCACTTCGCGAAGCCAATGTCGCGTACGCACCTGCCATGGCGCTGCGCGTGACGGTTCTGCCCTCGGCCGCATCCCCTGTCTCGTTCGCCGCTCGCTTCGCCTCGTAGCGCACAAGGTTGCGCTAGGGGCGGGAAGCCCCTGATAGCGCTAACCGCGGCTTCGAGGGTGTCGGGCTTGCGGCGAATATTGCTATGGCCGTCTCCCTCACCTTTTTGTTCATTACTGGATAGCATCTTTCATTTAGGCTTGCACACGTCAGCATTTTCAGGTTCAGTTAGCTTTTTCAGCATGCGTCAGCTTTGTTAGGTTCCGTTAGCATAGTTAGCAATCGTCAGTTCCAGTGCATTAGCTATAGGACTGCCAAGAGTGCTTGGCAGCCCTTTCTGTATTGAGCGTTGCTTGCTAACGGTTCGTAACAAGCGGAAAGCGAGACAGGACGGCTTTCGCCCGTTCGTCCCGCGCGTTCTCGGTGGAAAAACTAGGGCGCATCCGACCTCGCGGACACGCCCTTGCAAAACCAAGTGGTTTTTCCAGCAGAGAACAATCATGGCCGCTTAGGCGTTTGCGTGTCAATAAGCTTGAGCAGAAAACGTGGCGCACGAAACCCGACGGCGATCTTCTCGATTGCAGGCTTAGGGGCCCATGTACGCTCCAGCAAAGAAGGCTGCGACATTTTTTCAAGAATGCGTTCTCTATCTCGAGTTTGCGGATGCATCTTCTTGCCTCGTGCAAGCGCGCGGTTCTCGGCCTTCGAGTCAGGCTCGCTTGTGAGTTCGTTCCTTTGCGGGAACTACGGGTCGCCCGGCAAGCACGGGCGGGGTGGCGGACGGGCAACGTTACCGAACGCCCATTTGATATACTAATTAACTGTTGGTATACTATATGGCAATGGCCCCGGGAATGACCTCTGATTCAAGTCACCGGGGCTCGATTTGTATCTATAGGAGTTTTCTTGGCTGACGAGCAATGCAACCATCAGACGAAACGCGCCTGCGTCAACGGCACGAATATCCTCCCGTGGGTTGAGAGGTGGCTTTCCCCTGAACGTCTTGCCCCTTACCTCGAAGCTAGCGAGTGCGATGCCGAGAAGGCGCTCGAACTGTACCGCTGGAACGTTGCGCTCGGGCAGTTCCTCATGCGCGACATCTCGTACTTCGAGGTGGCTCTCCGCAATGCTTACAACGATACGATGGAGGCTCGTTGGGATGGCGAGTGCCACTGGCTTCTCGATGGCGACTCTCCTGTGCGCAGGCCTGTCATGAGAAAGTCAGGCAAGGGCACGGTGGACGTCAACCGCATCAATCGGAAGATCATCGACGTTGCCGTGAACGGGCTTCCCGAGGGGTTTTCGAGCGGTGACCTTGTCTCGAATCTGACACTTGGCTTCTGGGTTCATCTTACGGACCGCAGCCGCGAGGCCGTCATCTGGCGAACAGGACTTTATGCCGCCTGGCCGAAGGGCACGAGGCGCGTCGCGCTCCAGAATCGGCTTGACGGCATCCTGCGCGTGCGCAACCGTATCGCGCACAACGAGCGGCTCTTCAACCCGAAGTGCGAGCAGCTATCCCCGATGCGCGTGAACGCTGACGCTCTGGCGCTTCTCGGGCAGCTCTGCCCCGAGGCGGCGGCGTACGTTCGAGGGTCAGACAAGGAGACTATCGAAGATTTCCTTGCGCGCAACCCTGCGCCTGTGAACGTGAGGCTTTAGCTACTAGCCCCGTTCAGCATATTGCCGCTCATCGTTATGAGCATGTGAGCTACAATTCAGTTAGTGAAACAGTCCTTGCGGACTCTACGTGAGGCAAGGACAAAGGAGGGTCGCTGGAACAACCAGCGGCCCTTTGATTAATGACTTCAGTCTGGCGCGCGCGTAGCCGCGCCAAGCAAACCGCCCGCTATGCGGGCGGACGACAACCTGCTTTACAAAACCACCCTCCCGCCGGATATTGACGATTGTTCAGGCCGTCAAGAATCCGAGAAGGAAGGGTGGTGTTCGGCTATGGCCAACAAAGCCTACAGCCTTTCGCACACGAAGTGGATGTGCAAGTAACACATCGTGTTCACGCCGAAGTATAGGCGAAAGGCCGTCTACGGCCAAATCAGGTCCGACATAGGGGAGATCCCGAGGAGGCTCTGCGAGTACAAGGGCGTCGAGATAATAGAGGGGCACCTCATGCCCGACCATGTGCGCATGCTGCCGGCGATACCGCCGAAGTACAGCGTGTCGAGCGTGATGGGCTGCCTGAAGGGCAAGGGCTCGCTCATGATCTTCGACAGGCACGCCGAACCTGAAGCACAGGTTCGGCAACAGGGGGTTCTGGGCGGAGGGCTGCTGCGTCTCCACCGTCGGGCTCGACGAGGCGACCGTCGCGAAGTACATCAGGGAGCAGGAGGCCGCCGACATCGCGCTGGACAAGCTGAGCGTCAAGGAGTACTCCGATCCGTTCAAGAAGTAGCCGGGGCCCGCCGGTCGACCGGCTCGCCACGGGTCAAGGGCAATAGGGCCTGAACAGCGTGAAGGCCGGCGTCTTTAGGCGCGCGCCGGCCTCCCATGGGTTATACCCTAAGAGCAAACCACCCGCTATGCGGGTGGTCCTGGTTCTGCAGGTGATCATGGTCATCGGTCCTGTGGTGGCACCCTGTGGGCCTACCTGCTCACTTCGCGCAAAGCGCATATCAAGGAGCTGGAGAAGTAAAACGGCGGGATTTTTCAATCGCATATGGATTAGCGCCATTTTGTTGGATGAGGTGCGCGGTTTTGCTGATGGGCATTATCGAGAACGTAACGAAAACGAGCTTGTTTCAGCGCTTTGAGCATGCTATGAAAAGCGACCGCGTTTAATGATTTTGCAAAAAAGGCACGCGCTGGTGACGCTGTTCTGCTATATCAACATGAGTCCCAGCACCACTTGCTTGCCCGCTGGCACGCTGGCCAGCGGCGCGAAGCTGCCGACAACATCGTACCTGTTCGGACCGGAATTCGTCATGAGGGCGCCTTTTGTCAGAGGTTTCCTTAGCTTTGTTGGCCGCTGTCCTTATAGGTGCGGCGTCTATTGCGCGTCCGGGTGCCGTGCTTCGCGAACGCAAGCGGTATAAAATCGATTTCATGAGCAAGCAGTATGCCTTGCTTTTGGCGGTTCAGGAACTCACAAAAATGACCACTGTTGGACAGAAAGTTGAGACCTTGAACGATAAAAGACTTCTCATATGCTTGATTAGCCTGAATCCGTATCACCTATTCCATGAATTCCTTCGTTGAGTACATATTTGGATACTCATTTGCGCCCTGACGGTGACTGGTAAAACGCTCCTTCGGTATCCTCGCAATTTGTCCTAAATTCCTTCAGCTTCTCGAGATATTGCCCAACAGTGGCCACTTTTTCGAAAAGATGAGCATCATATGCTGCGCTCGTCTCCCTTGACGCCTGACTGCTTGATTCGCAGATTTTGCACGCCCTATAGCGAAAGGGCCTTGAGGCCGAAATCGCTAGGAAAGGACTGCATATGCGAACGCTAAACGCTTCGCAGCCAAAAGCGCGGGAAAGCAAAGCTGAGAAAACTTCCGCGAGTTCATCGCCGAATCCCGCTTGCTGTTCAAGCGTTGAACAGATTTGCTGGAATTCGGGAGGACGGCAGATGAACAACGCACACGAGCACGGTGGCTGGACGATTTCGGAGGTTGAGCGCCTGACGGGCTTGCCGCGGCGCGACATCCAGCGCTGCTGCTACAGCGGGAAAGGAGGGCTGGGTATTGTAAAACCTCAGGACAGCACGTGGGGAAGAAGAACCTATAGCGCACGTGATGTTGCAACGCTGTTCGTGGTCCGCCTGGAAAAGCAGCAGGGACTGAGTCTCCCCGAAATCGGTGAAAAGCTGCGCAAGCACCCAGCAACTGGAAGTGAGGCAGAACCCGGGCTGCTGGCGGTACACATAGAAAGACTCAAAGAACGACAAGAAGAGGTTGCGGGGCAGCTCCTGGCTGCGCGAGCGTTGCTGATGGCTTCGCAGGGTGAAGAACCATCGTTGGCTGGCGAGCTTACCGAGAACGAAATCGATGCGCAGGTGGTTGAAACCCTTCGCAAGATGGCAGACGAAGAAGCAAGGCAGGACAGTGTGTCTGCCGGCTGTGCCGCCCATCGCGGGTGGCTTATTCGCTCTTTTGCACCACTTGTGGAGAATGTCGATTCTTCTGAAGCATCAGTGTGCGCCGCGCTTGCGCTTGCAGGCGCGATTGACGACATCCATGGACGTTACAACGTGTCGCATGTTGCTGCAAAGGCAATTCTGAACTGGGCATTGAATGCACCCGGCATGTCCGTTGTTGTTGATGTGTGGCTTGGACCGGGAGCCTACGAGCTGCTTTTGCGGACGCTTCGTTAGTTCGCGGCTATATGGAATACGACCGAAAGGAACCATTATGAAACAGTCGATCATCGTTGCAGCAGGCGCCGCAATGTTTGCCTTAGCTCTTGCGCTTGCTGGTTGCGGCGCACCTCAAGACCAGCAATCAAACGTCGAGCAGAAAGTTAGCGAGGCCCAGCAGGAAATGGCTGTTCAGCAAAGCGAACTGATTAAGCCTTCTCCTGATAAGCACACATGGTACGTCAAAGACTACCGCGGAATGAACGCGGCATCTGTTGGCTATACCGCTTTAGACGAGTTGCGTCACGACCGGTATGGTAGCGGCACCTCGGGGATCGTCTACGTCAGCGCTGAAGGAGCGTATATTAACCCGACGGACGAAGAGGGTCTGAAGCAGTACGTTGTTTACGACCAAAATCTGAAACCCAATACAGAGATCAAGCTTGAGTTTTTGAAGCAGGAAGATGGGACCGAATACGATAATCTTGTGGCAAGCGAGTCTCAGGAAGAGATAGTGCTTGCAGTAAAGAAAATCGGGGAAGCCGACGGTACGGCACCGTGCATGACCGCAATCGATTTCTCACCAGATAAGTACACGCGTGCGTTGCGGGATTACGTTGGGCGCAATCTTGCTTCGTGCGGATATATCAGTATGGCGGGCTCGCTTGCCGACCATTATGGTAGCGGATACATCACGATGAATGTGCTAGCCAGCGATGGAAGCTATATCGAGCTCGATGACAAGGATTCGTTGGCTGATTATGTGGTAGTCGGGCAAAGCATGCAACCGAACACCATGATTACCATGGAGTTTAGCAAGAAAGCCGACGGCACGGAATACGATAACCTTGTGAGCAGCCAAAGTGTGAAATCGCTAGACCTGAAAGTGGCCAAGCTGAAATCCTGATGCTTGTGCAATACGAGGAGCGTCTATGAACTAGCAAGTTTTGGATACGGGCCGATGTGAAAGCGTCGGCCCGATTTGGCTTGGTTAACGTGTGCACAAGCTTTTCGGAGACGCGGGGAGTTATCGGGGCGGGCGTCGGCCGGCTAGAAGTCGATCAAGTCGCGCACGTTAACTTCAAGGGCATCGGCGAGGCGGCACAAAAGGTCGAGTCCCACGTTCACGGTGCCGTTCTCGATTTGCCAAATGTGCGTCTGGTTCGAGCCAATCATGAGGGCAAGCTTGCGCTGGGACAGCCCTTGCTGCTCCCGTAACGTCTTGATGCGCGCGCCCATCCGCTTTCTTCGCTCGTCTGTGCTCATAAGCGCATCGTAAAAGCTATAATGTTTAGGGTGACTTGCTATAGCAAGTCAGCAGCCGAAACCGCAGATGATGGGTATAGGGAAGAGTCTGAAAAAGCCGCACTGGCGGGAAGGGTGACAGGATGGAGCTTCTACCCGGAAACACCGAGCCGAAAGCAAATGCGCGATTCTACATGCGCTACGCTATCAGTGCGTTGGCGCTGATAGCCGTGCTGTTTTGTTTCACGAAATTTGCAAACACCATGTCGATGATTGCGTTTGCCCTTGTGCTAGTCTTGCTGACGGCAATAGCAACCCCCACCTTCGCCTACGTGCTGTTTGCCACCAAGCTGCATGATCGAACTTTACTCAACGAATCGGGATTCGCGGCGAAATACACTCGCGGCAAAACCATTCGCATCATTATGTCTTTCGTGTTGTCCGTATTCGCGATGGCCAGTTTGCTGCTGTCGGTTGTTCGCTGGGGCCAGTCTGAATGGATGATTGTGGTAGCTGGCGCTGTTGTGTGCCCGTTTGTATTCATGCTGGCGAACAAGATTGCGGCACATGAGTTCAAGCTGGCCTTCGAGAAAACGGGGACGCTGGTCCTTGGCGGATTTCTTCTGACGGCGGCGCTCGGTATTGCCTCGGCTGCCGTCGTCGCAAACACGCCTGTACTTCAGTTCGATAGCGTCCTCGAATCCTATTTGGCTCACGAAAACCCTTTCGGCGAATCATCGTCGACGTTGTTGATGGATGCTGGTCTGGTGGCAACGTATACCGACACAGTGATCGCCTGCCTGCTGTCTCAAGTCGCCGACGCATCGTGGAGCGGATATGTCGGCCTGCAGGTTATCCTGACGATTTGCTCACTTGGCGGTTTCGTGAACCTGCTTTGCGCATGCATGATGCCCGATTGCGTTTTGGAGCTGTTCCTCCCGCTTGTTGATGTGGGCGAATCGGAACAACGCATTCAGCGGCGGAAGCCGCAAGCTGGGCTCGTTGTGCTTGCGGCCGTCTTGGTAATCGCCCCCGTAGCGGCAGCGCTATGGGCCGAAGGAAAGGCTGCGGAAATCAAGTCTGTCGAAGGCGTGTCGCAAGGAAAGCAACTCGTGCAGGATCAAATCGGCAAAGCGGTTTACATGATCGACGGCAAAACGTACGACCAGGAAGCCGTTGAGATGGTGCTGGGCGAATTGTCGGGCGAATCCTCGCAGCTCACCGACCGCGTGCAGAACACGCTTGTGCCCCTGATCAACGCCTCGTTCGATAAGCGGATCGAGAACATCGACAACTATCTCGATTGGTATTACTCGCCTCCGGCAGATTACGAACGAGTGCTGCGTGTATTCACCGGCAGCCTTGAAGAGGGGTTGAAAGACCAGCTGACAACGTCGCTTACCGAGGGCATTGATGATTCCGAGCTCAACGATGAGATGCAAGCTTGCACTGAACAGGCCGCCCAACTGCAGGAAGAGCTCAAGAGCAGGCTTGCGGACTGCGAGGTGAGCAACGTCCCCGATTGGCTGATGAAGCCGGCCGAGTTCGACCCGCAGCGATTGACGGACATCGAGAAGCCAATCGAGAAGCTCATGGAGGATAGCCAGAGAATCACCGCCAGCGTCGGAGCGGGCGCGCTCGGAGGTTTTGTGGCGAAGAAGGTTGTCGACCGAATTGTCGGGAAAAAAGCCTTTGAGAAGATGGCGACGACACTAGCGAGGTCCATAGAGGTGAAAGGTGCGTCATCGGCAATCGGCGCGGCAGCGGGCAGCGTTGCGCCCGTTGCCGGAAACATCGCAGGTGCCGCAGCCGGAACCGCCATCGGAATTGGCGTCGACTTCGCACTGCTAAAAGCCGACGAGATGCAAAATCGGCAAAGCTATCACGATGAAATAGCGGAAACCATCGAAGAGCAGCGAGCAGAAGTCCTAGCAGCGCTACCGCAGCCGCCCGCAGGGGAGTAAGAGAATCAGTCAACTGGCCAGATGCTAGTTAGCCAAGACAGCGAGAAAGGGAATCGAATGAGCGAGGAGCAAAATCAGGAACGAGCAATCATCGCCGACGAGCAGGATGTCGAATACGAGATCGGTCATCTCGATGAGACGCAAGGCAAAGAAGCTGAGGAATTCGCTTTAAAGGTGATTAAGGCAGCGGCATCTTTGAAGATGGTTAAAATCGACCGAGGAAAGTTCTTGCGCACCGAGCTGCAGAAACATTACCCAGAAGCTGATTTAGACCTCGCCGTGTCCGAGACTCCAGCCGAAGCAGGAGTTCCAGCAGAGGTTCTCGACACCATCGCTACCGAAGCCATAGATTTCGAAACTAAAAAATGCTCGGCATTTTCGTTTGCTGCAGGAATACCAGGCGGCTTGGCGATGGCGGGTACGGTTCCCGCAGATTTGGCCCAATATTTCGCCCATGTTATGAGAATCGAGCAAAAACTCGCCTACATTTACGGATGGCAATCGTTTCTTGAGGACAACGACGAAGTGGATGACGAATCCCTCGCAAAATTCATCATGCTGCTCGGTGTCATGATGAACGTCGGCGCGGCAGCAAACGCCATCAATTCTTTTGCGAACCAGACTGCAAAAATAGGGGTTCAGAAAGCGATTCAGAAACAAGCGCTGACGAAATTGCCGTTCTGGCCCGTCCTACGGAAGATCCTTCGCGTACTCGGCGTCCAATTGACGAAAGAAGCGTTTTCCAAAGGTGTCAGCAAGCTGATCCCGGTCATTGGCGGACTTGTATCAGGTGGCGTAACCTATGCGACGTTTAAGCCCTCCGCCGAGCACCTGCGTAAATACCTGCGCGAACTTCCAAATTCTGGGATCGAACCGGGCACTCCCGAGATCGAACAAGCAAATCCAGCTCAAGATGCGGTTCATGCAATCACCGATGGGGCAGCTGCCGCGGCAGACGTTGCCGCAAAGGCGGGATCTGCGGTAGTCGACGGCGCGGCTCAAGTCGGCTCCGTCGTTGCCGAAGGAGCCGCGCAAGCTGGTAGCGCCATTGCGGATGGCGCCGCTAAAGCGGGATCTGCAGCAATGGAAGGAGCCGCGCATGTAGGATTCGCCATCGCTGAGGGTGCTGGCAATATCGGCAAGTTCTTCGGGTCGTTTGGGAAACGATAAGGAGGAGGTTTGCTCATGGGAGCGCCGTTTGATGTTTTTGCCTTTGCTAATGACGTTGGGAAGGGGGTTGGCGGTCTAGTTAAAGGCGCTGCCGACGTTGCCGCAGGTGCTGTCGGAGTAGCAGCGAATCTTGTCGAAGGGGCCACAAGCGAAATCGCGGGTGTTGGCGAGCGCCATAACGCGTCGGAGCTTCCAGAACCTCGTTACCGCGACAGCATAGTTTCTGAAGTCAACAACATCGCTATCTCCTATATTCGCGTGCGGCGAGTCGAGCTTGACCACGAGCAAAGGGTGGTGGAAGGACCGGAGAAATACCTCCGACTCTCCCATAGGGGGCTTGAGTTGATGAACAACGAGCCAGACCTCGGGAAAGGGTGGATAGCAATACTTGCAGATGCGTTTGACGACGAGCTGCCCGCGCCGCTTGAGCCCGAAACTGCGATACGCGTACGAAACGCGTCAGTGTACTCAAAAGAGAAAGACGCCGGACTTGATTGGCTTCGCAACGCGTCGATTGGCGGCATCATCGGGGCATTAACGCCCGGAAAGTTTGTTGCCGCTGTCGGAGGCGCAATTCTTGGCGCTACGCTGACGCCAGGACCTGAGCGACGTTGGTTCCTGGACATCCTCGATTACGATACGAGCAAGTGGGTATTCGAACTCGAAAACGAAGAAGCGGGTAAAAAGGTGATTACATTTCTGGATGAGCATTTGGCTGTCTAAATTGTCCTTGCTTTTCGGGTATAGCTTAATCGCGCAGACGACCTGTCTCTGCTCCAGCAACCATTTCCAGGAAGGGGCTACGTGAATCACGCCTTCGGGGACGTTGATATCGGTTTCCTCGTCAAATGTCACGATGGTTGCGGTGTCCTTTTCGAAGCGTGCCATGGCTTCTTGTAGGGTAGGCATTCTGAATATTTCGCGTCGCTTTCTGCAACCTGTAACAGATTTTTACAGTTTTGGCCCGAAACTGTAAAAATCTGTTACAGGTTGGGTGGGCTATGGAGGCGAACGGTCTTGCGCAGTCCGCTGCAGTTGGCCTCCCCAAGCGCACGAGACCCGCAGGTGGGAATTCCTGACCTGCGGGTTTCGTGTTTGTGCGCTCCTGTTGGGCATGACGGTTGCTTGCGTTCGCCCGAAGCGGCTAGCTTGCGGTCGCTTCTGCCAACAGCTTACTGCTCGTCGGTTATGCCGGCAGCTTCCTCGAGCAGCTTGCTGTCGGTGTAGCTCAGCCAGCCGTCGGGCACCACGGCGTCGGTGTGGCACTGCGTGCAGTAGTTCACGCTGGCGCGGTGAGCCTTGTGGCACGTGGTACACTTCTGCTCACCATGCTGCGGCGTGTGCGGGTTGATCTTGCCCATCCACGCCGTCTTCTTCTCCAGCTCGTCGCGGGTATAGGGGTGGCAGCTCGAATTCATGCAGAACTCGTCGGAGTTCTCAAGGCCGCGTGCCTCCACCAGCTGCGTGGCCGTGCGCTCGCCAAGCGGGCTGTCGAAGTTGCCGCTGATCCACTCGGTGCCTTCGGTCATCTGCTCGTCAAGCTGCGGCACGTGGCAGTCCATGCAGGTCTTGCCCACCTGGTTGTGCACGGCGGCCAGCATGCTGCTAGCGTCTTCCACCTCGTTGCCCCACTTGTCGGTGGCCGGCTGACCAGGTACGGCCTCGAACGTGGGCAAGTAGGGGTCCATCGGGTCGTGGCAGATGGCGTTGCAGAAGCTCGGCTGCTCGTGCCACACCAAGAAGCCGGCGCCGGCCACCACCAGCACGACCGCGATGCAGCCGAGCGTGATGCCCAGGCGCTTGCGCTTCTCCATCGGGCGTTTGGCCGCCGGCTGCGACGTCCCTTCGCGTTTCGTCTCTTCGGATTTGCTCATCGCTTACTTCCTTTCGAACGCGGTGGGCGCCTATGCGATACCCAGGACGTTGCGCACGGCGATACGGCCGAACGCGCAGCATTCGCCCAGGTTGCCGCCGCCGTTGTACATGTCGCACCACACGCTGCCGAACTCGCCGGCGCTGTAGAGGTTGGGGATCGCATCGCCGTTAAGGTCGAGGATCTGCGCGTGCTCGTTGCGGCGCGGGCCGCCGTCGGTGTTGAGCATCGTGGTCGAGCAATGGCAGGCATGGAACGGTGCGCCCTTGATGGGGGTCAGCGTCTTCGCCGGACGGAAGAATGCCGGGTCGCTGCCGGCCTCGCAGTATTCGTTCCACTGCGCCACGGTCTTCACCAGCTCGGCCTTGTTGATGCCCGCCTTGTCGGCCAGCTCCTCGATGGTGTCGGCCGTGTAGCCATAGCCCTCGCTCGACGGTTCGAAGTTCGGGGCCGTGGAGTAGGCCATCATCTTCTTGTAGCCCTCGTCGTCCAAGATGTACCACGTGGTCTTCGGCATGGGCAGGTGCGGCCATTCGCCGCCGAACTGCATGTGGCCGTGGCGGCTGCCCACGTTGATGTTGAGCGGATTCTGGTCGATGACCTCCCAGTCGTGCTCATGGTCGGAATCCCAGTCCATAAAGAAGCGGCGGCCGTTTTCGGCCACGGTGATGCCGAATTGCTTGGGCGTGCGCATGGTCACGTCTTCGCCCTCGATGGGGCTGACGCTCGTCCACATGCCTGCGCAGCTGTTCATGTGCCACATGTCGGCGCCGATGCGGGCGCAGATGTAGTGGCCGTCGCCAGTGTTCATGCGGCCGGCGATGCAGCGCGCAGTGGTGGCGGACAGGTAGTCGGCGCGCATCTGCTTGTTGTTCTCGAAACCGCCGCAGCACATGATGACGCCCTTGTTGGCCTTCACGTACACGGTTTGGCCCTCATAGGAGTACACGCCGCCGAGGACGGCCTTGCTCTCGGGGTCCTGGATGAGCGCGGTGAGCGGAGCGTTCAGCTTGTGCGTGATGTTGGGGTTATCCGCGAACACCGAGTTCACGAACTTGATGACGTGGTCGTACTTTTCGTCCTTGAAGAACAGCACGCCCAGGTTGTAGCCGTGCGGCAGCTCGGCGTACTCGGGGTAGCACGTATCGCCGGTGCCGGGATGGAAGTGCGTGGTTGCCTTGATGTAGTCGTCCTGGAACCCGGGCAGGCTTTCCAGCCACGTGCGGTTCTCATGAATGCCCTCGGCGAACGCATCGAGCACCGTGTCGGGCGTGTTGTCCATCTCGCCGCGCAGCTCGTAGAGGTACTGGCGGAAGCCTTCGGCGTGCTCGTCGTCGGTCCACAGCACGCGACCGGCGGAAAACGGGCTGTCGCCGTCGCCGAGCACGAGCGCGCCTTTCTCGAGCAGCAGCGCCTTGGCGCCGTTGCCCTCGGTGGCCACCGTTGCCGCAGCCGCTTGACCGGCCAGGCCGCCGCCCACGATGAGCACGTCGGTTTCCTCGTCCCAATCGATCTCGCCGATCGACTGCGCGAAGTTGTTCTTGTTGGGCTCCTTTCCCTTTGCGGAGCATCCGCCGAGCGCGGCGGCCGCGGCGCCAGCGAGCACGGTTGCGCCCGCCGCCTTGATGAAGCCGCGACGCGACTGCGTCAGGTTCAAATCAGCCATCGAATCCATCTTCGTCCCTTTCCGTGAATTCCGATTCCCACGTCTGTGGCTGATAGGAACGATACGCAAGCCGGCTGAGGGAATCGTCACCCGCACCTGGGGTAACGCATGCGTCAAAGCGGGTGAAATAGGGGGGTACCCGAAGAGGGGGAGATACGCATTTCCGCAGGTGAGTGCTGCTCGCCGGAGACGGGGTGGCGTTTCCGGCAAGCTGTAGAAGCGAAAGTTGCGAAATATGGCGAGGGGCGGGCGTGCCATTCGGGTTCTAGGCTTTTTGACCAACTGCGGCCATTCGTCGGAGTTTCTGAAACGACTTCGGCTGCAGATGGCAAATTGATTGACGAGACAGTCGGAGAATGCGATTTGCCCCGCATATCTGCGTGCTATCATGCCTGCAGCACATTTCAAATACTACAGGAGCGAGGAACATGGAACGTAGCAGCGCGAGATCGTCTTGCGGCAAGGTTGCTGGCGGAACGGTCGCAAAGGTCCAGGAACCGCGCGAACGAAAAGCGGATGGGCGAAAGGCCGCGGCAGTATCGGACGTTCCCGCAAAGGCGATAGCCGCAGCAGGGAAAACCCCTTCTGCGTCGAACAAGCCACGTTGGACGTCCATCGGCATCTGCTGCACGCTTGCATGGGCGTTCCTTATCAACGCAGCAGGTGGAGAAGCACCTACTGGCCAGCTTTCATGGCAAGTATCCTATTTCGCGCTAGCGCTGGCCATGGTGGCCTTCGGCTTCATCGCCCGCAGCAAACCCGCCTTCGTGGAATCCCCGATGGCGGGCTACGTTGCCGCCGCCATCGGCGCGCTTGGCGCGGCGGCGCTGTTGTTCTCCAGCGTCACGCCCGCCCTCGATGCGCTTGAATACCCCGCCACCATCGCGTGCTCGTGCGTGCTTGGCTGGCTGTACCTGCAGTGGGGCATGTTTTACGCGCGCGTGAACCTGCGAACGGCCATCGGCTGCCTGTTCATCGGCAACATTGCCGCATCGGTGTTGAAGTGCGCAGCGCATTTCAGCCCGCTTCCGCTCATGTGCGCCATCACTATGGCGCTGCCCGTGGCATCGGTGCTGCTGTGCCGCATGTCGCTTATCGATGCGCCGGCGGGCAGCCGTGCCGCCGTGCGGTTCGAGTCGCATAACCTGCGCGGCCTCTGGAAAGTAGCGGTTGCGGCGGCGGTGCTCAGCTACGTTACCGCGTTTTTGGTGGGCACGTCGTTCGGCAACCAGAGCGCGGCGGCGGCCGACGTGTTCCTGCTCGGTCGCGCGTTCGAGGTGCTTATCTCGGGCGTGGTGCTAGCCATGGTGATTGGCGCGAAGCGGGCGTTCAACTTCGCGCAGCTGTGGCGCATCGTGTTGGCGGTTCTGGCAGTCGACGTGCTCAGTCAGGCGTTGCTGCCGCAGATCACGTTCATTCGCTGCGTGGAAAGCAGCGCATGGGACTTGCTGGTGCTGTTCACATGGCTGACCGTCATCGACATTGCGCGCCACGCAAAGGCCGACCGTAATGTGGTCATTGGCGTAGGCTGGGCCGTGTACGCGGCTTCCTTTGCTGCAGGATCGGTGCATTCGAGCTGGTTTTCGCTAGGGCATCCCGGCATGGCGCTCACCACGCTGTTGATGTTCGCGCTGGCCATGGTGGGCACGTTCTTCCTGGAAGTGCGCGACCAGGACACCAAATGGATCTTCGCCGAGTTGTCCGGCGAACGCGTGAGCGCCCCGCAAGACCATCGCAGCATCGACGAGCGTTGCGATGCCATCGGCGCCGAACGCAACCTAACGCCGCGCGAGCTTGAGGTGATGAAGATGCTGTGCAAGGGCCGCACGAAGTCCTACATCGCAGAAACGCTGTACTTGACAGAGAACACCGTGCGCAGCCACACCAAGCACATCTATACGAAGCTCGATGTGCACAGCAAGCAAGAGCTCATGGACCTGGTAGGTGCGTAGCTGCCGCTGCCTTGCGTTGATAAGTCGTCGGGCGAAGCGATAGACCTGGCCGATATTGACGGCAGCAATCAGTTGTTTTCGGAAGGGTGCGCCGCCGCGTAGGCGGTTTTGATTGCATCGCGGTCCATGACGGCTATGTCCGCGCCTCCGAAGTCCAGCTGATGCCTAGATGCCGCGCTTGAGCCAGTCTACTGCGTAAACCCTACCGCGCCCCGCGCGAATCATATAAGCCCCTATGGTCTACCTGCCTTTCGGTCGTTATTGGTTCGCATTATCCTACCGGGCCGAACAGGGGACGGAGGTGTGTTCACACACTAAGTGAGAGACAGGTGCCCGTTGAAGTCGAGCTGCCCATGATCGTGACGGTCGGACCGGAATCTGTGCTGAAGGCTACCTCGACCTCCCCGTCTTCCAGGCGGTCGACCCAGTTGGTCTTGAAGTGCGGCGTGCCGATGATGGCGATACGGTGCCGCTGTCGAGTTCTGGCGCCGAGCCGAACTTGCTCCCGGTGTTCTTGCCTAGCCATGCCGACAATTGGGCGTTGTCCTCGAGTGGTGCGAAGTCCACTTCGGCAATCTGATCGTTCGTGCCTGTTATAGCCGGGGAATGCCGGAGCGCAGAGGGCGCTGTGCTTGTTTGTCCACAACGAGGTGGCGATGTTGAGACGATAGTCGCTCGAGGCATTCTTTGGGTTGTCTTTGAGTATAGGGAGCATGTTTTCAACGTTCTTCCGCGTTGCCAGGGACCGATTCAAGCTCCTCGAGCGTTTTGCTCTCGGCTCCTCCGGCTAGCATCTCCAGCGCAGTGTAGAGGCGCGCTGGCAACGTGATGTAGCTTTCCGTGCCTGAGAAGTCGTCCTTGAACAAGCGAGCGACGATGGACATCGGTCCGGGTTTATTTCATCTGTTTGGGACGGAATCGGAATGTATCTTGGTGCTGCTCCTTTTGCTTGTGCTGACTTTTGCGTCGCTAGAGGTGCGGGGGATTAAGTTGTCTCTAGCGAAACAGGTGTCATAATCATGGTCTAGGTAGCTTGCGCTCATGCGACCTTCTTGCATGCGGAATGTGAACACACGGAGGTGGCTCTATGCCGCTATAGAGAAAGCCCCGATTGCGCTTGCAGCGATTACCGCCTCGCCAACTTCGATGTATCCGCCCGCCGCACAACTACATGTCCCCCTTCCACATATGCTCGCGGTACTCCTCCAGTAGATCGACCAAAGTTGCCGATTCCCTTGCATGGCGCTCTATGCTCTCGTAGCGATTCGTTGAACCAGATAGATTACCAGGCACACGGCGCGAACGTGTTTGTTGCCCGCAACGGTCAAGGAACTCATCCCAGTGAGTTTTGATCCATTCCTCAAAACAAGTACGCTCATTCTCATCCTCGAATGTTGGGATAAGCGTATCAAGCAAACGAACTTCTTCGACTGCGCTGGGACCTTCTTTGCTTTCATCTAGCTCAAACATCATCGCGATACGCTCAATGGAGCCCTTAAGGTAATAGGCGTAGAAATGAGCGGCTTCGGAAAAAGCCGTGCGGTAAGAATTGCGAAGGGTGGAGATACTTGGCGCCGGGATCCACAGATGGTCGGAATATGCACCGGGCATTTTATGAATCGTTGTCTGATGGTAGTAGAAGTAGGCTGTCCACCAGTTTGGGTGCGAGAAAAACGGGCTAGCCAGCATAAAGTACTCGACTCCGGTCCAGCCTTCTTCAGGCTTGCGAACAAAAGTGAACTCGGGAAAGTCGGCGTGGCAATAGCAGTACCCGCCGTATTCCTCATCCCTCGCTAAAACAGGAAGGGTATGAACCCATTTGGAAGGCTCGGAGAGTAGCTGGGGGAGCCTCTCGAGCGGCGTTTTGTCCAAACCAAAATGCCTACGCCAAAGTCGCTCGGTCTCGAGCGGGTTAGCCGTCTCCTTTTTTGGGGTATTGTTGTCGGCGCTTCTCGTATAGACAGCACCTGCTCGAACAACACTGCGCCCCTCTCCATAATCAACGGCCAAATAATAAGGCAGGGATTCGCTATCGTGGTCAATTAGGACAACGTCAACGCAAGCGTTGTCCAGCTCTATCGATGCGACGCGAACTTTGGGGATCCCATCGGCCCAGTGCTTTGTACGCAGCATATTAACGATGCTTTGCGTATTCCTCCGTTCGCCCAAGAGATTAGCGTCACCGGTTGGCTGAAAGTCCTCTTCTTCATCAATGCCGATAAGCAAAAGCCCCGTTGTGTCTTCGGGATTGTTCGCCATGCAGATTATGTCGTGAAGTAAGTCTGCCTTGTTTCCATGCCACTCACGCTTGAAATCCCAGTAGGACCCTTCGCGCTTGAGGTTGGCGAGATCTGCGACCAGTTTGGGCAATGATTCATCATTCGTATATCTTGGTTCCATCCAGCACCTGCTTTTAATCGTTGCCCTTTTGCATAAGAGACTCAATAGTTCTTGCGAGCGAGCTCCAGAACGATAGGTGGGCGCTCTCGACCACCTATCTACTCGTTTCTTTTGAAGTTCTCTGCCTGGTCCATGACCTTTTCGAAGACTTCCTCGTCCCACTCGGGCGGATAGCCGTTCTTGTAGAGCAGCACGGTGAGGTCCATGTTCAACTGGCTCTTGATGTCGTCGCGCGTCGACCAGTCGGCGTACTGCGCCTTGTCGTTCACGAGCTTCGAAATCTCTTTTGCAAGCGCGATGCACCTCTCGTTCTCGAAGATAAAACCGTGGTCGTCGCGCACCTTAACCAGGATGTCGTAGAACGCCTTCTCCTCGTAGGTTATGCCCATCTTCTCGAAGGAATCCTTGTCCTCCTTAAGATCGCGAAGAATGTCAATGAGCTGCTCGCTTAGGTTGTCAACAAAATCAGATACGACCTCGCTCGTAAAGGTAAGGTTGTCGCGTGAGTTGTAGGCGTCCACCACTTTGCGAAGGCGCTCATCGAACTGTTGCGCTTTCACCTTGTTGGTGCGTCCGTAATCCTTAATTGCCCGCTTTACGAGCTTCATCAAAGCGTTGAATTTAGTGATGGGCATCTTCATGGCGTTGAGTTCGGCAACTGCTTTTTCGCCGAAGAGGTCCTCGGGGCCGTCGGCGTCGATAACGCTCTCGACGCCCGTGCAACTAATCGCCTGCCGCACCATATCCTCAACGACCTCGTTCATCATCTCGGCGTCGGGCGCGTCGCCCTTGGTCTGCTTGTAGACGATAGAGCGGATCGCCAGGTAGAACTGGGACATCGCGGTCTCGCGGTCAGAAAGCTCTCCCGAGGGGAAGCAAATCTGGTACGCGGATTTCAGGATGCGCGTAAGCCCCATGAATCGCGTCTGGAGCTCCTTCGAGAGCTGCACGTACTCGGCGGCCCTGTTAAGGCACCCGAGGCGCTCGAGGGGCTTGCCCGTATGGAAGGCGCTCGAGTCAAAGTTGACCATGAGGTCATCGATCATGGCCAGGTGGTTGCGGAAGATGCCGAGAGCGACGGTCAAATCATCAATGGCGCCAGAACCGTCGCCGCCGTAGGTCTTGAGCGCCTTCATCATGTTCTCTTTGATGCCGATGTAGTCGACCACAAGTCCCTGGTCTTTGCCTTCGAATACGCGGTTCACGCGACTGATGGTCTGCACCAACGTATGGCATTGCAGCGGCTTGTCGATATACATGACGGCGAGCGAGGGAACGTCGAAGCCCGTGATCCACATGTCGCATACGACGGCCACCTTGAAGTTCGAGTCATTGTTCTTGAACTGCTTGTCCAGCTCCTTGCGCCATTCCTTGTTGCCACAGGCGTCGAAGAGGTCCCTCGGGTCGTCCTTGCCGCGCGTGGCCACGATGTTGATCTTGGGCAGCGCCTCGAGCTCCTCCAGCTGCTCTTGCGAAAGCTTGCTCTCGTTCTCTGCCTTCTTCGCCATGCCCCATTCGGGCCGTATGGACAGGATGGCGTTGAGCAGGTCGAAGGCATGGGCGCGGTTAGAGCAGGCGATCATGGCCTTCTGCACCACGCCCGGCTTCTCCCCGCAGAGGCGCTCGTAGTGCTCGACCATGTCAGCTGCGAGTTTCTTCAGGCGGTCGGGATCGCGCAGCAGCACCTCCATCGAGCTCATGGCGCGCTGGCTCTCCTCGATGGCGTCCTCGGTCGAGCCCTCCTCGGCGCAGCGGTCGTAGTATTCTTGGATCTTCTTCGCCTCTTCATCGGAGAGGAGCACTCGCGCCAACCTTGGCTCGTAGGCGATGCGCACGGTGATTCCGTCGTCGCTCGATTCCTTCATGGTGTAGCGGTCCACAACGGGGCCGAACACGGCGATCGTCTCGTCGATGGGCGTGCCCGTGAAGCCGACGTACGTCGCGTTCGGGAATCCGTCGCGCAGGTATTTGGCGAAGCCGTAGCGGGTGAAGGCACCCTCTTCGGTGATCATGAGCTTAGAGCCCACGCCCGTCTGGGTGCGGTGCGCCTCGTCGGAAATGCAGATGATGTTGCAGCGGTCGGAAAGGAGACCCATCTGCTCGCTGAACTTCTGGATGGTGGTGATGTAGACGCCGCCCGATTCGCGCCCGCGCAGAGTCTCAGCCAAGTCGTCGCGCGTCTCGATGCTGCGCACGTTCTCGTCGTGCAGGAACCGCTTCGCGGTCACGAACAGCTCGCTTGCCTGGTTGTCCAGGTCCTCGCGATCGACGATGAGCACGATGGTGGGATTGCCCAGCTCTTCGCTACGTCGAAGCATCATCAGGCGCGAGAGGAAAAGCATCGTGTACGTCTTGCCGCAGCCAGTGGCGCCGAAGTACGTGCCGCCCTTGCCGTCGCCCTCGGGGCGCAGGTGCTCGCAAATGTTGTCGAGCATCCTCGTCGCTGCGAAGTACTGCGGGTAGCGGCAGACTATCTCCGTGGAGTTTTTGCTGTCGTCTGGGAAGAAGACGAAGTCGCGAACGATTGCCAGGAAGCGGTCGGGGGCGAAGGCGCCCTCGACCATGGTGTAAAGCGAGCTGATGCCGTTCGACACCTTGTCGACGTCATTGGCCTTGTTCCAGGCGTAGAAATACGAGTACGGGGTGAACACGGTGCCGATCTTGCTGTTGGCGCCGTCGCTGACCGCGGCGATGCAGCAGTACTTGAGCAGACTCGGGATGTCACGCGCGTAGCGAATGGCAATTTGCTTCCACGCGTCGTGGATGGTCTTATCCTCCTCTATGGCGGTCTTGAACTCGAGGATGGCGAGCGGTATGCCGTTCACGAAGCACAAAAGGTCGGGGCGGCGGGTGCGCACGTCCTCGACCGTGTATTGGTTCACGATGAGGAAATCGTTGCTCGAGATGTCGTCGAAGTCGATGTACTCGATATGGACGGCAGGCTTGTTCGCGTCTTCGCGAAGAAGGGTGTACCCCTCGTTGATGAGCCAGAACGCTCGCCGACACCCGTCGTAGAGCGGGGTCGAGGGGATACGCTTGAGCTCGCCCACGAGCGTCTGGAGCTCGCCCTCGGTCAGGTCGATATCGGCATAGCGGCGTCGAAGGCTCGACTTCAACCGGTCTTCCATGAGCGGCTCGTCGAAGCGGCGGTGCAGCAGCTCGCCGTTGGCATAGCTCCAGCGCATGCCATTGGCGTCCTGCTGTTTGAACAGCTCGATGATCGCCTGTTCAAGCTCGTCCTCGGTGAACTTGCCGTTTTCGAATTTAAGGTCTGCCGCTTCCATACTTGCCTACTCTTTGCCGGTCGTTTCCTGGATGAGGTATGTGTTAAGGGCGCACGCCAGATTGACGGCAAGGTTGGCCATGGGCCCGCTCATCTCGCGCCCCGTCGCTCCGGAGCCGTGCGCCGCCGCCTTGTTGCGGATGATGGGAAGCGACATGAGGACACTGCTCTGGAGGGCCTCAGGCTTAAGTCCCACCGGGAGAGATAGCTTGCCGGCCTCAAGCAAACGCTTTGTAAGGCCGTTGGCCGCCTCCGTCTCGGACTCCGAACCCAAGATGACCTTGAGGACGCTCTCGTAGCTCTTCTCGGCATTGATCACAGCCTCGGCGTAATCGCCGCGCCCCAGGAAATCGATGGCCTTCCTCAGTTCGTCGTAAGCTCCTTGATAGAGAGGGCACGCATCCTTGAGTTCCTTCATCTCACCGAGAGTCTTGAGCTTTAGGTCCTGCTCGAACTGCTTGGGATCAATCTTCACCAACCGTCCATCGACGAGAATCCAGGGGATATCTTGCTCGCGGAGCACCTTGTTGATCTCTCCGCGGAAGCCGCCCTTGCCGTTTTCGGCGTCGTCGGAAAGCTCCTCGTATTGGAGCTCTATGAGGTCGAAGAGGTGCGGTGTGTGGACGTTTGCAAGGGCATGGACCTCGTCAAGGCCCGAACCCATGCGCATCATATCCAAGTCGACGACCCGGTAATCGACGCTCTCGTTGAGCTCGCGTATCGCAAGATCAAGGGCGTCGGTATCGACGGTATAGTTATCGTAGCGACTGGGCTGGAGATTAATCGGCTCACGGAAGTCCTCCATGACGCGTGCGATTAGGACTTTAGCGCTATAGGGAACGCTGCCGCCGTCATCTCCGCCAAACCAGTTTGACTCGTCCTGAAGCAACTCCTCATAACGCTCAGAGAATAGGTGTCCCATGATTACCTCGACGCCTCCTCGACTGAGCCCCGGATAAGTATGGGGCATAAGTCCTTGAGCTGGGCTATGAGGCGGGCGTTAATTCGCGCCCTCGTCCAATACGCTCTCCTTAATTCAGCGATAGCTTTAATTGTTTCACCGTCGGGGATTGGCATTTCGCAAGATAAGAAGCGGTCAATAGCCATGCTGCCTCGAATGCTGTCATCGCAAATAAACCAGCCATTGCGACCAATTTCCGCACGAGAGAACCAAGCCATTAGAAACACTGCCATATCAGTATTCGATGCCATGAAAACAGAGTACGCTGGTGAAACAGCAATACAGGAGTCCGTTTCGTTCACCGCAATCGGATAAGAGGCATCTCTACCGACATGAAGCAGATTGCATGCAATCTGACCTGGTTTGACCAGCTTGTATTTAAGCAAGTCGTCGCTGCTTGCCTTGGAGAGCATAAGCTCCTTCTTGATGTTGACACCGTAAGCTACGCCACACTTGCCGTCAAAGTTGCGAACGTCGACTTCACGTAAGTAGTTACCGACAGGTTCCCACGTCTTCGATTTCTTGCACCGATCAAGAAGCGCGTCGCACGTCAGCTTGAGATCGTCGAGGCCCTTCTCGTATGCCCGCTGGTTAGCCAGCATCGCCTCATAGATGGCGACATACTTCCGTTGCACCTCAATCGGCGGCAACAGGATTTCGGTTTCGCAAAAGTCTTCCCAATTAAAGAACTCTGTCGAACTGCCCCATGAGTTTTGAATAACGTAGCGGTCGTACTCGTTGCGACAAACGTACAGATAAAGCCAGCTAGGGCAAAGCTTACCTTCGTTAGCCACGCGAAATACAACATAGTCCTCGGTAACAATATGGGGCACATCGTCATAGTTGTACGTGATACTGAACTTCGACCCATTGCGTGAAGTCCTATGGTTAAAGAAAAATTCACCAGGCATCACTATTTGAAACTTTGTAAGGTCGCGAGAAGAGATGTCTGCCTTCGTTCGTATCATGAGCTTTTGGTTATTGACACCACGGACATCATCAATGCCATAAACGGCTTCGCTATTGGGGCGTTCAACAAGCTCTAGATAATGCCGCAGGCTAGCTTTAGTCAATTCCATAGCCGATACCCTCGAACGCGGCCTCGAGCATGGCCTGGGACTTCTTCTCGGTAGTCAAAAGCTCCTTCATCTCGGTCTGGATGCGGCTCATCTCCTTCTCGTAGTCGATGTCCAAATCATGGTCGATGAACTCAATATATTTGCTCGGCGTAAGTGTGAACCCATGGCTCTCGATAGTGAGTCCATCAGAGTCGTCGCCCTTGATGCGTACGGATTTGCACAGCTCCGGCACGTCCTCGTAGCTGCCATCAACGCAGCGCCAGCTCTCGAAGATGTCTTTAACACGAGCAATCTGTTCAGACGTGAGTACGGTCTTCTTCTTGTTCTTGTTCTTATCGTACGTATACTTCTCGATATTCTCGTCCCACGTGCGCAGGTCCATGAACAGCACTTCGCCACGACGATCGCGCAGCTTGCGACCTGCCTTTTCGCCGGACCCCTTGTCCATGTTCAGAATCCAAAGCGTCACAGAGATATCAGTGGTGTAGAACATATCGCGGGGCAATACGATGATGGCCTCGACCTTGTCGTTCTCGAGGATCTTCTGGCGTATAGCGCCTTCGTTGCCGTCGGCGTTGAGAGCGCCGTTAGCGAGCAGAAAGCCCGCAATCCCATGGTTAACGTCGAGCTTGGAGAGCATGTGCAAGATCCACGCGTAGTTTGCGTTTGATACTGGGGGCACGGGATAGCCTGTCCAGCGAGGGTCCTTGGTAAGCTCATCCTCTCCGCGCCAGTTCTTAAGGTTGAACGGCGGGTTGGCCATGATGTAGTCGACCTTCTTGTCCTTATGCTGGTCTTTCTCGAAAGTCGAGACGGCTTCCTCGCCAAGGTTGTTCGATATGCCGCGGATGGCAAGGTTCATCTTGCATAGGCGCCACGTGTCGGGGTTCGACTCCTGCCCGACCACCGAGATCGCGCTGCTGTTGCCGTGGTGACGTTCAACGAATTTGTGAGACTGCACGAACATGCCGCCGGAGCCGCAGCACGGGTCGTAGACGACCCCCTCGTACGGCTCGATGAGCTCGGCGATAAGCTGAACGACGCAGGCGGGCGTGTAGAACTCGCCGTCCTCCTTCGAGCTGCCGACGGCGAACGTCTGCAAGAAGTACTCATACACGCGCCCGATAAGGTCTTCCTCGTGGTAGCGTTTCTCGCTGATCTTGGCGATCTCATCTATGAGCGACTTAATGGAGCTCTTGGTCGCGCCGAGCGTGGCGAACAGACCCAGCGGCAGCGCGCCCTTAAGCGAGGGGTTCGCCTTCTCCGCCTCGCTCATGGCGTTGTCGATGATGGTGGCGATCGCGTTGTCGCCTGCGTGGTCGACAAGGTAGGTCCACCGTGCGGGTTCGGGCAAATAGAACACGTTGACCGCGTTGTAGAAAGAGGGCTTCTCAAGGAACGCTGGGATGTCGCCGTACTGCTCGACGAGCTCTTTGCGGCGATTATTAAACTTGTCGCCGGCGAACTTCAGGAATACGAGGCTGATGACAGCGTCGCGGTTCTTCTCCATGCTGCCGACGCCGCGAAGCGCGACGCGACAGTTCCACAGCACTTGCTCAAGCGTAAGCTCGGAATCGTTCTTCTTGGTGCTTTTGCGTGCCATAAGGCTCCTGTGAGGTTGAAAAGCGGGAAGTGTAAGATAAGGGAACCAACCGCTCGTGAAAATCGTTTCGCATTAGTTTAGCATTCAACAGGACATAAAACCCATGGTAGAAGTGGGTATATATCGTAAATGCGATGCAAATGGAGAGGCGAACACGCTATGTGCTCTTTGTTGCCGAAAACAAGGGCACTATGGGTGCAGTGGGGATCTTCGACATGGAGAACGTCAAAATCGTTCGCGTCAGGAAGTTCTTTTATAAGATGGGCATGAACGACGTGTTCTGCCACAATGGGGCAACGTACGAGGACTTGCTTGAAGCGATGGAGGGATGGATCGGGAGTTGACCATGAGCCACAAGGAGAATCAAGAGGAGGCAGAGCTGTCCGTTTATGAGCAATCGTTGAAAGTCGCGAAGGCAAAAGGCGGAGAAGCGAGAAGGAACGTCGCCCGACTGTCGGGCGACGCCCGCCCATTCGATAGGCCCGATATTCTCATCACAGCCGAAAGTGGAAGAAGAATGGTCGGCATGGAGCATTTCCGGGTCGACCATCATGTCGGGAAGGGCAAGAAGGTTGAGTCGAAATCTGCAAGATTCTCTTCCGATGCGGAGCGGTTTCGAAAACGGCACGAAGTTGCCGCTTGCGCAGGTGCTTTAACAGAGGAGGCTTATCAAGAGTTTGGCGATTTGATCAGCCGGGCGATACGGGAGCAATCAAACGCCTGCGTTGACGACATCAGCACTTCGCTTGATGCTGGGCTGTTCGGTACGGACGGTCGCGGGCACGTGTCCAAGCTCGATGTGTATCGCGAGCGAATGGCGCAGCTTTATGCTAATGCCGATATTCAACTTGGACTTTTAATTGAGTTCCATACGGATTTGAGCCGATGGTTCCTCACTGATGGCTTTAGGGAGTCCAGGCTATCTCCAGGTCAGTTTCCAATTAGTTGCGATGCCTATGATCTTCTCAAGAAAGCTTCGGCTCATGTTGATTGGATTATGCTTGCGTTTTGCCCGCTTTTCGGCGAAGAGGTGAAGGACGCTGCGATTATCAGATGTAACAATGGCATGTTCGAAACGAGTACCACTCGACAAGGCATAATCCAGACGCCATATTTAGGCCTTGGGAAAGAAGCGCCTTTCGGTAAACAGGATAGACAAGGAAAGGTTAAGTTCAGCGTAGCAAACGACGGTGTTGACTATCTGGTCGAAAACGCTTCCGAGCAGATGGACGCCATCGAGTTGTTCAGCAATGCGATAAACGGAGCCGCCGAAGCAGTCAATCTGGTGCGGAAGGGAAAGCCCTTTGCTGCGACGACGTCCGTTCAGCTTGCCTACGACATAACAAAAGATTCCTTGAAGCACAAAAGTGGGAGTATCGAACCGCAGGATGTTCTTAAGGCGATTGGCGGGATGAACCCATCGGAGAAGCGCGCGCGGATGGAGAATTGGCGGAAGCGCTGGGGCAACGATAGCGCATAGCTCAATTCTCAATTGATACGGGCGAAGCGGCTACGCACCAATGATTTGATAGGAATGCGATGAAATACAACCTCGACAAACTCAAGAAGGTTGAGCTGCGCGATGTATGGCCACACGAGGCGCTTGACTTCACCAAGTGGCTCTCCGAGGAACCCAACCTTGCCATACTGAGCTCAGCAGTCGGCATTGAGCTTGAGCTTATAGAAACTGAGTCGTCAGTGGGCTCGTTCAACGTCGACATCTATGCGCAGGATTCCGGCACTGGGCGCAAGGTGATCATCGAGAACCAGCTCGAGGACACTAACCGCGACCACTTAGGCAAAGTAATCACTTACGCCGCTGGCAAGGGCGCCGAGGTCGTCGTGTGGGTGGTGTCACGTGCGCGCGACGAGCACCGTCAGGCCATCGAGTGGCTCAACCAGCACACCGACAGCGACTTCGAGTTCTTCCTGATAGAGATAGAGCTGTGGTCCATCGGGGACTCACTGCCCGCCCCGCGCTTCAACGTGGTCGAGCGGCCGAACGAGTGGACGAAGACCATCAGGCTCAGCGAGGGCCTCTCCGAGACCGAGCGCGTCAAGCTGCCGTACTGGACCAAATATCGCGAGGTGGCCCAGGCGATGTCTGAATTTTTGAAGGCGTTCAACCCGCAGAAGCCCTCGAAAGACCACTGGACAACGTTGTGCTGTGGTACGTCCGCTTACCATATTGCGCTGCTTATAGATACGCAGCGCGGTCGCATCGGTATCGAATTTTACGTGCCGGATGATAAGGAGATCGGCTACAAGGCCATTGACAATACTGCCTTGTTCGAAGAAAGGCTTGGTCTTGTAGCTGCACCCTTCGATGCCAAGAAGGCCTCGGGCCTTCGCTTCTACACGGATGGTTGCAAAATTAAGGGCAACGAAGCTGCGTGGCCTGGGTTCATAGCCAAGCAACTCGAGTGGGCTCTTGCCATGAAGCAGGTTATCGGCGAGTTGGGGCTGTAGGCGCTTACGCGTTTAGTCGAATCGCCGCCCTTCGCCCTATGCTTTGCACAGCGCATCCTTGGGGTCGACGTTGCGTAGCAGGCTGGGGTCCTCGAACAGGCGGGCGCAGATCATTTCCGTGCGGTTCAATTCTCCGCCGTCTTCTCCGATGACGTTTTTGTAGAACCGCATCAGGAACGAGTCGTCGGGGAAGATCTTCGCGGCTGCGTTGCGATATTGCGCTCGCACCAGCGCATCGCGGAAGTACCGCACGTGTTTGGCGAAGGGGTCGTTCGCCACCTGGAACCCCAAGCTGTTCAGGTATAACTCCGAGAACACGGCGACGGTGCGGGTGTTCCCTTCGTAAAACGGATGGACCTGCCACAGGAACGCGATGGTCTGGCAGAAGCGTCGCAGCTCCTCGTCTGTGAACGTCGTGTACGCCGCGGCTGCCTCGTTCGCGAATGCGCCGCGAAGGGACATCTCGTAGGTCAGCGGGTCGGTGTACAGCACGCTGTCGCCGTTGAGGACCTCCTCCTGCTTGATCAGGCGCTCGCTTTTGAACTGGCCGGGGTGGTATACCGCGGGGTCGAGGTCCTGGAACAGGTATGCGTGGATGGTGGTGAGCATGTCGGGCGAAAGGAAGAACGCGCCGCGCGTGAGCAGCTCGGCGATTCGTTGGCTTACCAGGTCGGCTTCCTTGCTTTCGCCGTTTGCGTCGGCGCCGGCATATCGTTCGCGAACGAGTTCGCCAACTTCATCGAGCCCCTTTTCGCCGAGGATGTAGGCATGAGCTTGGTCGCGCAGGTAGTCGGACACCTTCAGGCCGTCGACGTCCTGCAAACCGATGGCGACGGCCCAACAGTGCCTGCGTCGCTCTTCCGAAGTGTATTCGGAAGCCGGCCGATAATCGAAATCATCGTAGCTGTCTGCGTACATAACGGTTACCCGGGGTCGCCCCGCTCCGCGTAGGAGCCCCTTCCTATGGTTGCGCCGCAATCGCGAACGCTTGTGCGTTATCGGAACATGATAACACGCCAACCGTCGACGTCGCTCAGATGTGCGCCTGCCCTGCGTACGAACAGGGGACAGGGGCGTGTTCGCGAAGGCCTCTCGCGGTGAACAGGGGACGGGGGTGTGTCCGCGATGACTCTTCGCGTTTCCAAGTGCTCCCGCGCGAACGCGCCGCGCGTGCTTGGCGAAGGGGTCCTTCCCCTTTCTCCTTCCCCTTGAATACTTGATGGCGCTTGCCGAGAGCGGGGGCTTGCTTCGCCGCCTGCACGTATACTGGTTGCATAGTGCGAATCGCGGGGCTGGTTGGGCGCCGCTTGATGAAAGGCTGTCTCGTGTCCGAAAAGTTGAAGATCGGCGTGCTGCTCTCCGGCAGCGGCACGAATTTCCAGGCCATCCTCGATGAGGCGGAAAAGGGCCTGCCCGTCGAGGTGGTGAAGGTGGTCGCGTCGCGTCCCGATGTGTACGGCATCGAGCGCGCCAACGCCGCAGGCATCCCCGTGCTGGTCATGAACCGCGAAAAGTACGCTGACCCCGAGGCGGCCGACGCGCAGATCGTGGCCGCGCTGCAAGAAGCCGGCGCGCAGTACGTGGTCATGGCCGGCTACATGCGCAAGGTCACGCCCGTCATGCTCGACGCCTTCCCCAACCGCGTGCTCAACCTGCATCCGGCGCTTTTGCCCTCGTTCAAGGGCGCGCACGCCATCGCCGATGCGTTCAACGCGGGCGTGAAGGTCACGGGCGTCACTGTCCACTTCGCCAACGAGGATTACGACAAGGGCCCCATCGTGGCGCAGGAGCCGGTGCGCGTGGCCGAGGGCGACACGCTTGAAACCCTGGAAGCCCACATCCACCAGGTGGAGCACGAGCTGTATCCGCGCGTGCTGGGCTGGCTGGCAGCCGGCCGCGTGAACGTCGACGCGGGGGGCAAGGTGCACCTTGCTGACTAAGGAAACGCTGGCGGGCATCGCCGCCGATCTGCGCGCGGGACGCGCGGTGGAGCTTTCGCCCGCCGACTTCTCGTGCTTTTCCGCCGAGGCGCTGAAGGGCAACATGCACGTTTCGCCCGACGACCTAGGGAAACTGTCTGCCGCCCTCACCGCCGCAGACGCGCCCACCTTCGAGCGCGCTGCCCGCGCCATGGAAGAAGGCGACCTGGCGTGGCTGGGCTTCAAAGTGGTGTTCGACCCCGCCGCCGCGCAGGCCAACACCGACAACGAGGTCACGAAGAAGTACGGCGACACCGGCTCGGCCGACGGTGCCGGCATGGTGTTCTTCTGCAACGACGCGAAGGAGATCGTCTCCGCGCGTACGCCCAGCCCGCGCGACGTGTTCCAGATGAAGGACATCACCCGCGGCCCCGGCATGCACAACGAGCAGTTCGATGGCCTGACCTGGCTTTCCGTCCCGCTGTTCGATCAGGTGCGCGTGTGGCTGCTCGGCGCCTCCGACGCTGCGGCCGAGGTGAGCGCGCTGGCCGCGCACGTGGGCTTTGCCGTCACCGCGGTCGACTACGACCCGGCGTACCTGTCGCCCGAGCGCTTCCCCGACGCTACGCGCGTGCTGCTCGACGGCGGTAACTTCGACGAGCTGGACAAGCTCACCCCCGCGCCCGGCGACTACGTGTGCGTGCTCACGCGCGGCCACATGTTCGACCCCGATGGCTGCGTATGGGCTGTCAAGCACAACGTGCGCTACGTCGGCATGATGGGCTGCAAGGGGAAGAACTCCACCGTGCACGATCTGGTGCTGGCCCGCGGCGCCTCCGAGGCGGACTGGGAACGCATCAAGCGGCCCATCGGCCTGAAATTCGGTGCCAAAACCCCGGCGGAATTGGCTATTTCCATCGTGGCCGAGCTGGTCGATGTACGATATACGCAGCGCTACAGCCCCGAGGCGCGGGCGCGCCACGAGGAAAGCCTGGGCCGCTAGGGCTCGGCAGGCAACCCCAAAACAGGCATCTTGCGGGCGGCGCTTCGGCGCAAAGCCCCGCTTTGCGATAAGGAACGGACTTAACAGGAACGGTTCAAGGTAAGGAGAGAGCAAGTGGCAGATCCGAAGGTCAAGCGCGTACTCATCTCGGTGACGGACAAGACGGGCGTCGTCGAGTTCGCCCGCGCGCTGCATGACGAATTCGGCGCGGAGATCATCTCCACGGGCGGCACCGCCCGCGTCATCGCGGAGGCCGGCGTGCCGGTCACGCCCATCGACGAGGTGACGAAGTTCCCCGAGATGATGGACGGTCGCGTGAAGACCCTGCATCCCATGGTGCACGGCGGCCTGCTGGCCAAGCGCGACAACGCCAAGCACATGGCCGAGGCGGCAGAGCACGGCATCCAGATGATCGACATGGTGGTCGTGAACCTGTATGCGTTCGAGAAGACGGTCGAGTCCGGCGCGGACTTCGGCACCTGCATCGAGAACATCGACATCGGCGGTCCCTCCATGCTGCGCAGCGCCGCGAAGAACTTCGAGAGCGTCACCGTGGTCACCGACCCCGAGACCTATGAGGGCATCCTTGCCGAGATGCGCGCCAACGGCGGCGCCACCACGCGCGAGACCCGCATGGAACTGGCCCTCGAGGTGTTCGAGACCACCAACGCCTACGACGGCGCCATCGCCGACTTCCTGTTCGACCAGGTCCAGGCTGCGCATCCGCATGAGCACGGCGAGGGCTGCGGCTGCGGCTGCGAGGAGGGCATCGAGGCCCAGGGCGAGTTCCCGCCCGAGTGCGCCCTGTACATGCAGAAGCAGCAGGACCTGCGCTACGGCGAGAACCCGCATCAGCAGGCCGTCTTCTACCGCGTGGACGAGTTCGCCCATGAGCACAGCCTGGTCAACGCCCAGCAGCTCAACGGCAAGGAGCTGTCCTACAACAACATCCTGGACACCGACGCGTGCTGGTCTCTCGTGCGCGAGCTCGACGAGCCGGCGGTCATCATCCTGAAGCACCAGAACCCCTGCGGTTCCGCCACGGCCGAGACCATCACCGAGGCCTACGACAAGGCCTTCGCCTGCGACCCGAAGAGCGCCTTCGGCGGCATCATCGCGGCGAATCGCCAGGTCACGCTGGAGATGGTTGAGCACATCAACGAGAACAAGCAGTTCGTCGAGGTGCTCATCGCCCCCGAGTTCGAGTCCGCCGCGCTTGAGCTTCTGCAGCAGAAGAAGAACCTGCGCGTGCTGCGCACCGGCGGCATCGACGCCCCGGCTGCCGTTGAGGTCCGTTCCGTTGACGGCGGCGTGTTGGTCCAGGACGTCGACCACGTCTCCGAGGATCCGGCAACCTTCACCGTTCCCACCGATCGCAAGCCCACGGACGCCGAGATGCACGAGCTCATGTTCGCATGGCGCGTGTGCAAGGGTGTGAAGTCCAACGCCATCCTGGTGTCGCGCAACCACGCCGGCATCGGCATGGGCCCGGGCCAGCCTAACCGCGTGGACAGCGCGCTTTTGGCGTGCAAGCGCGCTCATGAGGCGTGCGAGCGCATGGGCGTGGAGCCCAAGGGCCTGGTGTGCGCGTCCGACGCGTTCTTCCCGTTCCGCGACAACGTGGACACGCTGGCCGAGTGGGGCATCACTGCCATCATCCAGCCCGGCGGCTCCGTGCGCGACGAGGAGTCCATCCAGGCGTGCAACGAGCACGGCATCGCCATGGTGTTCACCGGCCATCGCCACTTCCGCCACTAATCGGCGTTGCCGGCGGGCGGGTCGGGTGTGTGCCGCTTGACGCGCCCGCCTGGTGCGTCCGTGCTGGCGGGTGCGCCTCGCTGAGAGTGTGTGCGCGTGATGCGCTTGCGTCCGAGTCGCCGGCATCGTGTGCGTCCGCTGCGCCCGTCAGGGCGTGGGGAAGCGAAGCCTGTGAGCGGCCCGCCTTTTCGGCGGGCCGCTTTCTTATGCGCTGATTTTGGCGAGTCCGTGCGATTTTCGCGCTGGTTTTTTCTGACGAATGCGTGACATCCCCGGCGTTGCGGTTGTGCGGCGGGCATCGTCCCGTATAGTCGGCGTTATGAAGAAATCAGAAGCACTCAAAATACTGGGCTTGGCCGACGGGGCTAGCGACGATGAGATCAAGAAGGCTCATCGCAAGCTCGTCATCGCCCATCATCCCGACAAATTCCCCCTGGACTCGAAGGAGCGCGCCGAGGCCGAGGAGCTCACCAAGCAGATCAACGAAGCGCGCGACGTGCTGATCAACCGCAGCTGGTCGCCCGAGTTCGACCCGCGCCGCGACCCGCGTCCGTATGCGGGTAACCCCTATGCGCATCCGACGGGCTCGGCGGGGCAGGGCGGCGCGTCCGGCCAGGGCAACCCGTTCGACCCGTTCGCCGGCTGGCCGTTCGGCGACGCGACCCAGGGCCAGACCACGTACGTGTGGACCAGCTGGGACGACATCTTCAGCGGTGCCGCGGGTTCGCAGCGTTCGGGCTCGGGGCAGAACGGCACAGGTCAACGCACCGGTGGCGCCGAGTGGCCGTTCGGCGGCTTCGCTGTTGAGTACGACCCCTTCGACCCGTTCGCGCCGTTCCGCGCCGCACGCGCGCAGCAGCAGACCGGCGAAGAGGTGTTTGCCCGCGCGAAGAAGGGCCTGCGCGACGAGGCGCTCATGGTCGCCGCCAAGGTGGTGGCCCTCGCGGTGCTCTCCATCGCCGGTTCCTCGGCAACGGGCTTGTTCCTGTACGTGATGGCGTCCATCATCTACGGCCTGTACAAGCGCATGGGAAGCCTGCTCGTCATGCTGCTGGTGCCCATCATGATTTTCGGCGCGCCGCTCATCTTCATGCTGGCGCCGCGCAACGGCTTCGTAGGCGCTCCGCTCACCGTGGCATTTTTGGTATCGGTGCTGTTCGACGTGCAGAACCTCCGCGACCGCATCCGCACGTACCAGGCAGCGAAGGTGGGGCTGTAGGGAAGCTAGCCGCCCAGGATTGTGTGCGCCAGGGCGAAGCTCAGTGCGGCGGCGCCTAGGGTCGAGCCGTAAGTGACCACCAGATATGCGGCTGCTTCTCCGCGATGCCCTTCCGCGGCCATATCGACAGCCTCGCAGTTCATGGTGGAAAGCGTGGAGAAGCCGCCCAAAAAGCCCATGGTCAGCGCTATGTAGGCGGTTTGCCCGAGCGCGGCGGCCCCAGCGAGTGCTGCTCCGGCAACGGTGCACGACGCAAGGTTCACCAGCAATGTTGGCCAGGGAAACCAGCTGTTCGAGCGGGGTTTCATGAACGAAAGCGCCCTGTGGCGGCACAGCGCGCCGGCCGCTCCACCCACGCCCACCATGATCAACGTCAGTGGGCTCATTGCGCATCGCCCCCGTTTTGCGGAGAATCCGCCGACGAAGCCGTGACCTGGTGATGCTCGCTGTAGCGCGGGCCCATAGCGTCGGCAATGCGCTTTCCCGCGTAGGCGGCCCCGAACGTGGCGAACACGGTGATGCCCAGGTACAGCGCGAGCATGCCGAAACGCCCCTGCTGCAAAAGCGCCAGGTTCTCGGTGGAAAGCGCGGCGATGGTGGTGAACGCCCCGATAAGCCCGATGCCCATCGATTTCACCAACGGCGCCGGCAGGTTCGTTCGGCGCGCAACGAATTGATTGACGATCTCCAACGTGAAACAACCGAATATGTTCACCGTAAGCGTGGCGACGGGGAAGCCGCATTGTGCGGGCAGGAGCATCTCCAGGGCATAGCGCGCCGTGGCGCCCAAAAAGCCCATGACCAGCACCAACGGCGCCAAGGAGCGAGGACTGCGCAGCGCATGGTCCACCGCATCTGGGATATTGCCGTGCACTGATGCCCCTTTCCGAATCGGTTATTCTGCGCAGCAGTATACCGCGCTCCGCAAGGGGCGTGCTGTTTGTTGCGTATTGCGCTCCGCAAGGGTCGGGCTTGCTGGCCGCTTTTGCGGAAGGTGCCGGGACTCTGTTGCATAGGCGGTGGCATTGGTTTCCCGTCCGGCATCAAGGCTTGAGGGGCTTCCGTGCGCAAGCGCGCTCCGGTGCCTTTTCGCCTCATGCCTGTCGGGCGCTGCTCTTTGCGTGAGGGCCGGGCGCTGATCGTGCTGTGTAGCGCTGATGGGGGTATACTTCCTTATTATGCTTAGAGGGTCGTGTTTGCGCTGGCCGCTAGAGAAGGGGGTTGCCATGGTCATCCTTGACGAACCGTATGCTTCGCCGCAGTTGTTGGAATGGCTTGAATCTTCGCAACACCCCGTGCTTCGCAATGCGTTCTCCGAGCGCACGGCTTTTGCGTCTGGGCGGGCGTTGCACTTGGTCGACGAGGCCGAGGCGGCCTCGCGTCTTTCCGCGGGCGAGCGCGTGTACACCAACTCCGAGAACACGCTCGAGTGGATTTGCGCGCATGCGGACAATCCAGGCCTTACGCGCGCCATCACCGTGTTCAAGGACAAGGTTGCCATGCGCAAGCTTCTGGCGCAGATGGACGAGGGCTTCTTTTTCCGCGCATGCACGGCTGATGAGCTGGGGAAACTCGATTTCGCCGAGCTTGAGCCGCATATGCCGTTCGTGGTGAAACCCGCCCGCGGGTTTTGCAGCATGGGCGTGCATGCGGTGCGTTGCCGTGCCGATTGGGACGAGGCGCTTGCCGATTTCGCGTCGAACGCGGCTGCTTGGGCGGACATGTATCCCGACAGCGTGGTTGCCGGCAGCGATTTCATCCTGGAGCAGTTCATCACGGGGCAGGAATATGCCCTGGATGCGTTTTTCGACGAGCAGGGCGCGGCGCACGTGCTTAACGTGCTGCGTCATGATTTCGCCGGTCCCGATGACACATCCGACCGCATGTACGCCACGTCGGCAGCCATCGTGCGCGAGAAGGCGCCTGCCTTCGAGGAGTGGCTTTCGCGCGTGAACGCCCTGGTGGGAGCACGAAACTTCCCGGTGCATGTTGAGGTTCGCGTGGACGAGCAGGACGGCGGCGTTATCCGGCCCATCGAATTCAATCCTTTGCGATTCGCCGGCTTGGGCGGTACCGACGTTGCCCAGCACGCTTATGGTTTCCGCACCTACGAGGCGTTTTTGACCGACGCGGTGCCCGATTACGATGCCGCGTTCGCTTATGCGGGCGACCATGTGTACACCATGTCGCTGCTTAACCCGCCGGAGGGCGTGACGGGGAACGAGGAGTTCGATTACCCGGCGTTCTCCGAGTGCTTCGATAGGGTTTTGGAGCTGCGCGAGTTCGATGTGCCCACGTTTGGCTGCTACGGCTTCCTGTTCCTGGAAACCGACCTTGACGAACGCGGCAAGGCCGAGCTCGACTTCCTGATGCACACCGATTTGCGCGAGTTCCTGAGCTGCGGCGACGCCGCGGGTCAACGTTAGGCGGCCGCATGAAATTCAACGTCAAGAACCTGTTCATGGGCGTGGTGCTCATCATCGTGCTTGCGGTGGTGTTTTTGCGCGGCGACCAGTTGGTGGAGCTGGGGGAGACCATGAAGCAGGGAAGCCCCCTGCCGCTGGTAGCGGCCATCCTCACGCAGCTGGGGAAGTACTTCGCGCAAAGCTTCGCCTATTCGCGCAGCTTCGCCGCCGTGGGCGAGCGTATGGAGCCGAAATCCACGTTGCCACTGGTATTCGGTACGTTTTTCATGAATACTATCGCGCCGTCCATGAACCTGGCGGGCACCACGTTGGTGGTCGACGACGCGCGACGGCGCGGCATCCCCGCCGGCAAAGCCACGGGCGCGGCGCTGCTCATGCAGATCACCATCGACGGCGCGTTCTCCACGCTTATGGTGTGCGCGTTCATCTTCTTGGCGGTCACGGTGGGGCTATCGCCTGTGTGGTTCCTTATGGGCATGGTGGTATTGTGCCTGGTGGGAACCATGGTGGCGCTGCTTATCCTGGCGCACAAAAAGCCCGATTTGCTTATGCGCCTTTTGCGGCCGGTCGAACGTGTGAGCCGCAAGGTGGTCGCGCGTGTGCGCAAAAAGCCGCTTGAGCCGTGGGCCGAGCGCATCGCGCAGGCGTTTTCCGAGGCGGCCGGCATGATCGGCCATAGCCCCAAGCCTACGCTTCAGGCGTACGGGTGCTCGCTGATCGCCAGCTTGTGCGAGCTTTCGTGCTTCGCGCTGGTGGGTATCGGGTTCGGCGTCGACACGGCGCCGGCGCTGGTGTGCGGCTACGTGGTGGCAACGCTGTTCGCCATGATCTCGGTCACGCCGCAGGGCGTGGGCGTGGTCGAGGCGGCCGTCGTGGTGGCGTTCACCAGCTTCGGCGAGTCGGCGGCGGCCGGTACGGCAATCGGCCTGGTGTATCGCGGCATCGTGTTCTGGATGCCGTTCATCATCGGCGCCGTGCTCATCAACACCACGAAGGCGTTCAAGGGCGACGTGAAGCAGGCGGCGTACGACCAGGACATGGGAGCTGTCGCCGGCACGGCCGCTACTGCGGCGCGCCTGCAGGAAGAGGCGCATGCCGACGCCGTGCGGTTCAAGCGCGCTGCCGCGCTTCGCTCACGCATGGTGGATGCGCATGCGGCGCATGGCGGGCAGCAGGCCGCAGGTGCGGCGCCGGAAGGTGGCGTTGCTGTGGCGAGTGCCGCTGCTCAGACGGTGCCTTTTGCGCAGGGCGATACGCCTGCGCTGGTCGCCGGCACGGTTCCCTTTGTGGAGGGTGAAACGCCCGTGCCTTCAGCCGGTACGGTGCCTTTTGCGGAGGGGATTGCGGTTTCACCTGCTGCTCAAACGGTGCCGTTCGCCGAGGCCGGTGTGCCTGCGGAAGCGGAGCGAACCGAGCCTTCTGTCCGGATTGCGGACACGCAGGAGCAGCCTAGCGTGCCTTTTGAGCCGGCGACTATTGGGCAGGCGCCGCATGCGGCGGACACGCCTGATGATTTGCCCGGCGAAGAGGGTTGTTCGTAACCGTATACTTATTCACAAACCAAGTTAAGGTTGGGGGCCGCGCTTGTGTGCGGCCCTGTTTCGTTATCAGGAGGAAGCTTATGACGTTGCTCGACACCTTGGGCATCACCACCATCAGCGTTGAGAAGAACCGCGTGGAAATGCGCATGCCCGTGCGTCCGGAAATCTACCAGCCGCATGGGTTTTTGCACGGCGGCGCCACCATCGCGCTGCTGGAATCGTGCGCATCGCGCGCTGCCGAGGAACTGACGGACTTCGACAAGGAGCTTATTTTCGGCCTGGAAACCACCATTCGCCACAAGAAGGCGCGCAAAGACGGCGTCATCACCGGCGTCGCCGAGCTTGAGCGCGAGGATCCCTCGTACGGCGGCCGCAAGCAGTTCTGGCACGTCATCGCAACCGACGAGCTTGGCGACACCATCTCGGAGGGCACGTTCATCACGAAGATCGTGACGAAGGAGCATTTCGCCGAGAAGCAGCGCAAGCTGGCTGCGGAGCACAAAGCGTAAAGCGCTAACCGCCTGCCGCTGGGGCTGAACGCGCGTTGCGTTTTGAGGTGTGGCGGCAGGCATTCCATCGCGCTCGCATGCGGCGTCGATGCGCTTGTGCGGGCGCACAAAACGAAGGAGGCGGCAATGACGGCACCCGAAGGACCTATGAAGGACTATGTCCGTACCAGCCTGCGTATGCTGTACGAGCGCAATCGCGCGTTCATCAACGATATGAATCCCGAGGTCATCGAGCCGGGCTTCACGCGAAGCACGGTAACGGTGCCCGAGAACGCTACGAACACCGGCGGCGGCACGTTCGGCGGCTTCCTTATGGCCGTCATCGACGTAGTGGGCTCCACCATCACCTGGTCGTACGGCAAGCACGCCGTCACCCAGTGCGCCAACGTGAACTTCGTTCGCGGCGTCGCCATCGGGGAGAAGCTGGTGCTCGAGGCCAGTAACGTGCATTTCGGGCGCTCTTCGTGCGTTGCCGAAGTCGTGGTGAAAAACGAAGCCGGGAAAGTGTGCCTGACGGCAACGTGCACCATGCACAACGTCGCCGACATCAAGCCCGACGACCCCATCGTAAAGGAAGCCTTGGAGCTGTTCGGGGAATAGCGCCGAGGTTACGCCGCGCGGCAGGTTGAGCTGCCCGGGTTTCGATCAGCTTCGCATTGTCGTTGAAGACGCTGCTTGTCCTTTGGGCAGGCAGCGTTTTTTGGCTTTCAGGAATGCTTCAGCTATCGCGGTTACCATGTTCGAAAACGAACGCAAGCCGTACGCTTTTGCGTGCGCGCAAATCTAGGAAGAACGTGGTGATGGGAGAACCTATCGACATTTATGCTGAGAAGCACGCGTCCTTGCAAGGACGCCATGCACGCGTGACGCTTCCGCGTCATATTCGTTCATGTGACGAGGCGCGGCTTAATGCGGGCGCCTTCCGTGTTGCGCACAATGGCGTGTTTATCAGGGGCGGTGGCGCGGTGATCGGCGGTAGCAGCTGGTTTGCGCGCAGGCGTTTGCTCGCGATTGCGGCTGCTGTGTTAGCTGTCGTTGTGCTCGTCGGCGTCTTGACGACCTATGGGCACGTCGTGGCAAACGGTGGCGGCGATCAGGGGGCCGCGCAGGAAGCCTTGGAATCGCAAGCGCTTGAAACGGCGTACGCTTCCGACGGCTCGGTGGAGGCGCAGCAGTCCCCGGATGCCGAGTCTGCTGAATTCGTTGCGCCCGGTATGCGCCCTGACGACGCCAAGGGGTTCTCCCGCAATCGCCGCGACGTCCTGGGCGCGATGGGTCAGGAGGCCATGGGCGGTTTCGGCCGCGCAAATGTGACGCAAATGGCAGGTTTCACCGGTTTGAGCGGCACGAGCGCGAGCGTGCCCGAGTTGTTCCAGTATCCTAGCATGCCGGCAGGGTGCGAGATTTATTCCCTCGCCGCGGTTTTGCAGGCTATGGGCCACGACGCCGATCCCGATTCCATTGTGGCGAACCAGCTGCCATTCGACGTGGAAGGCGACGACTACGCCTCGGCGTTCTGGGGTGACCCGTATTGGTCGGGCGAGGGCATGCCGCCCGCCATCATGGCGGCAGGCAACGCCTACCTGGAGGAAGAAGGCGCAAGCGAGCGTTTCTCTAATCTCACCGGCGCCGATTTCGACGAGCTTGCCAGCAAGGCGTCGTCTGGAACGCCGGTGCTCGTGTGGACCACGCTCGATTTCGAGGACCCGTATTTCGACGAGCCACTTGAGGCGAACTCCTTCTATGACCTGGAGCATTGCGTAGTGCTGCTGGGTGTGGAAGGCCACCGGGCGTGCATCATGGACCCCACGCAGGGCTACGTGACCGTCAACTACGACTGGTTCAAATATCTCTACGAGCAGTGCGGCTCCATGGCGCTGGCGATTGCGTAAACGGTTCGCGGTCGCATCCCGCACCTCGGGTGCCGAGCGCGTTTCGGACACATAACCCTATGTCCCCAAAGTGTCCGTGACGAATCGTGACAGATCGGGGATGTAGCATTAAGTGTCCGGGTGCTTGGTTTGCGTGCTTGGGCGTGTTTGCTCCGCTTCTTTTCGCCGCCTTATGCTCCGCGTCCGCGCCGCGTCTCCTGTGCGATTTCGGACACAAAACCCTACGTCCCCTAAGTGTCCCTTAAGTGTCCGGGTTTGCGCGTTTGTCGGTTGCGGCATAGACGCCGATTACGATGACGGCTGCCACCACCAGCATCGCCAGCAGTGACGCGTACGATACCAGGTAGGTGCCGAACGCTTCGGTCAAAAAGCCCGGCAGGAAGGTGAAGATGAACCCGCCCAGCGCGTAGCACACCTGGAAGTTCTTGATGGTGCGCGTTTCCTTGCCGCGCGGCGCTAGCTCAATCGACCATACCGAAATGCCCACGGTGCCGAGCGACATGCCGATGCCGAACATGAGCACGCCCAGCCCGGCAAGCCCGGTGTTGCCCATGTCGGACAGGCACAGCACCGCCGTGCCGGCGATATACAGGGCGAAGAAGACCGCCGACCCGCGTTTTGTGCCGAAGCGGTCGAACGCCATGCCGCTGACCAGCTTCGCCACCGTCAGGCACGCGCCGTTGACGGCCACGAGCGTGGCGGCGTGCTCGGCGGAGAAGCCTTCGGAGGTGAACAGCACGGCCAGGTAGTTGCCGCCGCCGACCGACACGCAGCCGATGATGATCATGGCCAGAAACAGAAGCGGCATGGTGCGCGGGGAAAGATCGCGGTTGACGTGGCGTTTCCTTACGCGTTCAAGCTGCTGGGCGCTCTTCTCTTGCTCGCGTTTCACCGCCTTCGGGCTTCCCTCGTAGGGGGCAAGGCCCATGTCGCGTGGGTCGTTTCTCAGCAGAGCGAACACGGTCACGCCGATAACCAGGGCCAACGCCGCTTCTGCCCTGAATGCGGTCTGCAGGTCGAAAGCGCTGATGAGCGCCACCGCCGCATTTGGGATGACGATGGCTGCCACGCCCGAGCCCACCGCGGCGACGCCGGCCACGGTGGCCACGTTCGCCCTGAACCACCGATTGATCAGCATGGTCGAGGCGATCATGCCGCCGAAGCCGTAACCCAGGCCCGTCAGCGCCGAGGCGCCGCACAGCATGCCGAAGTTGCTGCCGGCGAGCGAGTACAGCGCAAACCCGGCACTGACGCTCAGCGTTGCCAAAAACGCGCCGATGCGGCAATCGACCAGGTCATAGTAGCGTCCAACCACGAGCATGGCCAGAAGCGACACGAACGTGCGCACCGACACGATGATCGACCCGCCCGAATGCCCAACGCCCGGCAGATCGACCAGGTAGGGCTGGTATACGGAAAACGACGTGGAGGGCAGGCCCACGTTCGTGAACAATATCAGGAAGCAGCACACGGCAACCACGGCCTCGTAATGCTGCTTGATCTTGGCGAATAACATGCGTTGGAACCACCTTCGGGACGGTATTGCCGTATCGCGCTTAGCGCGTACGGTTATCTAGCATAGCGGCGTCATGTTTCAATCGGCGAAAAGCTGACGGAATCGCGATAATGCGGCGAGCGAGGCGCGGGTTTGCGCTTGCCGGGAGGTTTGCCCGTTGCGCTCGAAGGCAACGTGATACCCTTGCATCTTATGATTAGGACGGAAAACATATCGCTTCGGTCGGCTGTGCGCGTGATTCGGGCTTTTGCGGCGCGCGAGACCGTGCTGGTCGTTGCTGTTGCGGCGGCCTTGGCGTCGTGCGCCCTTGTGCCGCCCGATGCCGGGTATGCCGCCTACGTTGATTGGCATACGCTGGCGCTGCTGTTCTGTCTGATGACGGTGGTGGCGGGATTCCGTTCGCTTGGCGTACTGGATGCCGCGGGAGCGTGGCTGGTCGCACGTGCTCGGACGCAGCGCGCTGTTGCCGGCGTGCTGGTCGGGCTTGCGTTCTTCGCCAGCATGGCGGTGACCAACGACGTCGCGCTCATCACGTTCGTGCCGCTGGCTTTGGTGGTTTTGCGCCGCGCGGGCATGGAGGGCCGCATGTGCCTGGTTGCCACGCTCATGACCATCGCGGCGAACCTCGGCAGCATGTTCACGCCCGTGGGCAATCCGCAGAACCTGTACCTGTTCACGGCCTCGGGCATGGGTGTTGGGGAGTTTCTCCAGCTCATGGGGCCGTATACCGCTGCGTCAGGTGCGATGCTGGCGCTCGCGTGCGTGCTGTGTTTTCGAGGCGGCGAAGTGCGCGGCGCGGGTGGCGTTGGCCGATTTGCATCATCGGGCGGTTTTGCGTCCGATGACACCGCCGATAATTCGGCGATGCAGGTTCCGCCTGCGCGCTGGACGGCCCCGGAAGGTTCCGCGTCTGATTTTATGCCCGCCCGCTCAGCGAACGGGGCTTCGCCGGCATCCTCGTCGATTGAGTCCGCTTCCCTTGAATGCTTCCCCGCCCGCTCGCGTAAGCGGTTGGCGATGTATGGCGTCTTGTTCGCGTGCTGCCTGGCTGCGGTTTTGGGCGTGCTGGATGTTCGCGTTTTGCTGGCGTTGGTGCTGGTGAGCGTTTCGCTCTCCGATGCAAGCTTATTGCGGCGCGTCGACTGGGGGCTGTTGGCTACTTTTGCGGCCCTGTTCGTGTTCGTGGGGAACATGGGTCGCGTTCCGGTGCTGCACGAGGCGCTTTCTGCGGCGGTGGGCGGCAACGCGCTGCTTGCCGCGGTAGGAGGCAGCCAGGTTATCAGCAACGTGCCGGCAGCGGTGCTGCTTTCGGGGTTCACCGATCAGTGGCAGGCGTTGATCGTGGGCACGAACCTGGGCGGTTTGGGCACGCTCATCGCGTCCATGGCAAGCCTCATCACGTTCAAGGCGGTCATGGTCGGTCGCCCCGGTATCCGCGGGCGCTATCTGCTTGTGTTCACGGCTTGGAACATTGCGTTCTTGGCGGCGCTGCTTGCGCTTGCCGTGGTTTTGGGGGCTGTTTAAAGTCCAGGTCGTGTTCGGTCGCCACCACCGTGGCGCCTTGCTCGACCAGGTGCTGGAACACGTTCGGCAGCGTGCGCACGCTGCGCGGGTGCCTGGGCGGCTTGGGCGGCCGTGGCGCGTGCGGTTGCGTACTGCGTGCGCTAGCTGTGCGCGCTGGCGCACGCCGGTGAAAAGGATACCCCATTCGGTCTTGCGCCGGTTACAGTAGGAGCTCTCCGGTTTCAACCTCACTGCATACCTGGCGTAGCTAATGTTCGTGCAGGCGTACGCCTATACAAAAGCGTTGCCGGCATGCTTGGGTGCACCGGCTTCGCGGTTTCCCTACTCTTGCTGTCCTGAGGTGATCTCGTGACGGTAGCGTTCGAATTCGTCAAGCAGCTCCATGCGCGAGTGAACGTCTGCCTTTCGGTATATGTTGTGCACGTGCGCGCGAACTGTCGATTCTGCTACGAATAGCTTTTCGGCTGCAAACGATGTCGTTCGCCCTGCCAGTAAATACCCTAAAACTTCGGTTTCGCGCGGCGACAGGCTGACGCGTTGCGCAAAAGTTGCCATAGCGGTTTCGCGGTCAGGGAGGGACTCCTCGCTTTCTTGTACTGCACGATCATCGGCAATGCTCAGCATCATTACGCGGTCCTTGTCCGTAAAGGCCAGCGTTGCCGTCAGCAAGACGATGAGCAAAGCGAACACTGCCAGCAGCTCGCTGGGATCGGCTGCTTGCAGATGCGGGGACAACGCGAATCCCGCAGCCCACCCGACAAGCATGCCTAGAGAGTTGACGAGCCTTGCGAAGGCGATCGTCTTGAACAACGAAGCGTCGCTGGCCTTCACGATGTTGCAAAAGTCGTTATAGGAAAGCACTTCGAACGTGAGGTATCCCAGCGTTACGAACAGCCCCGCAATCAAAGGCTGGACGTGAAGCGCAAGCAACGCGAATCCGACGCCGAACAGCGGAGCCACGATGCGATACAGCGCATAAGGCGTTGTCGTTTGCGCGAATCGAAAGGCGAGCAAAGCGATCGCCGCGAGCGCCACGGCGCTTGTCGGTTCGACGATGTACGCCTTCGAGAAGGAGTTCCCCCCAAGCGCCGCAATGCCCAGATACAACGAAAATGCGAAGGAATACAACGCAAGGCCGATAGTCATTTTCACGAGCGGCCTGGTGAAGCTTAGGTGCGCCGATGAATTTTGCGCATACGCCCTGAGGTTCTCGGGCTCTTTTTGCTGTTCGACGGATGCCTCGCTGGCGGCATGGTATCGAGTGGAAAGCACGAACGCCGCGCATGAGGCAGCGGGCAGCACTGCGGAAGTAGCGCTCATCGCCGTCTGTCCGGCAAAGAGCGTGGCCAGGCAAATTACGGCGCCCGTTGCGTACGACGCAACAAGCAAGGCGAGCGTTTCCCCAAGCTTCATGTAGCCGAAAAACGTCATCCACAGCAAGAACAGCGAACACTCCGCAACTGCTGCTAATACCGATGCCGCAAAAACAATCCCTGTTTGTTCGCTTGCGAGGAGCAGGACGGTTGCCGTCGTGCCGCAGACAAGCGCCGCAAGCAACTGAACGCGCTTCCCGCGTTCAGTGGAAAATCTTCTTGCAAACGCGATGGCACCGATGAGGACGATGACGCGAACCAGCAGCTCGCACATTTCGAACGGGACGTCGCCAAAGCCAAGCGGCCTGCCGAAAAGGGGCGATGGCGACAAGACGGCTAAGAACAGCCACGCCCAGAATAAACCGAACCCTAGAAACCGTGCTGGGAACAATCCTTCGCTGTTCAATGTTAAACCTGTTTCCCCCTGCTGTTTACGTGCTCATCCGAACCGCCTCTCCGCGGAACGTCTGTTTGAGATTATACGGCAAAAGAGGTGCTATACGGCAAAAGGGGTGCGCATGGCGGCTTGCCTGGGTTCGCATGCTTGCTTGCAGTTTTGCCCCGCTGTCTGTTTTAGCCGTTTTACCTGGCTAAACTCTGCAACCTAAACGTTATTGTCTAGGCGTTTGGCCGAATTTAAGCCCTATTGTGAAGTGGTCAGCTGCCATGTATTCCGGTAGTTTCCCAAATATCGAAGCGCGGCACAGCGGGTTGTATATCGAAAAACAGCCTTCCCGCAAAGCCGGCGCACAAGGGCGTCAAACGTTTGGCGCATCGGTAAGGGGGGATGATATGGACTGCAGATTTGCACGTTTTAAGGTGGCCGTCGATGGGTAAAACGGCATTGCTGCAGCGCACGGTAACGCGCCGCAACCTTATAGAAGGCGGCATCGCGGCGGGCGCGCTGATTGCGCTCGGGGGAACGGTAAAAGCCTTTGCCGGAGAGGGGGACCTTCTTCGTCCTCCAGGAGCGCAGGACGAGCAGAGCCTGCTCTCGCTTTGCATCCGCTGCGATCGATGCAGAAGCGCATGCCCGACCAACGCCATTGGCGTCGGGCATCTTTCCGACGGCATCATCAATGCTCGCGTTCCCGTGATGGATTTCCGAAGCGGGTTTTGCGACATGTGCGGCGGCGATTTTAAATGCTTGGCGGCATGTCCCGTTGCGGCTATCAAACCGTTTGACGAGCACGTCGACAAGATAGGCATGGCGGCAATCGACGAAGACGTTTGCCAATTGTTCGGTGTCTCTGCGCATTGCAACGCCCCTTGCATAGATTCTTGCACCTACGGTGCGCTTTCCCTTGACGGCAATGGGCGCCTTCACCTTGACGAGTCGGCATGCAATGGATGCGGTGCCTGCGAAAACGCATGTCCGGCGAGTTCGTATGGAAGCTACGACGCTACCGGGCGGCGGGGGATCAACGTTGAACCCTGGAAAGGAGGTCGCGCATGATTCGCATTCGGAAAGCAGTTCGATTTCTGATCGTGGCGGTTTTGCTTATCGCGCTGTTTGCAGGATGGCAGACGGGCACACTGTGCAGCGTCGGTTACGACGCTATCGCGTATATCTGCCCGCTCGGTGCGCTGGAAACCATATTCGGTAGCTGGGCTTTCGTCCCGCGCGTGCTCATCTGCCTTGCGGTTGTCGTGATCGTTGCGCTTGTGTTTGGGAAGGCGTTTTGCAGTTGGGTGTGCCCCGTTGCGCCTCTGTCCGATTTGCTGCGGGGTAGGAAGGCGCGCGAGAAGGACGAATGCGAGCGTACGCAGGCGGCTCACCGAGTTCTTGAACGCTGGAGCGATACCAACGCGGCGCAAGCGGAAAAGCATAAGCCCTTCCGATCTCGGGTCGACGGACGCCATGTCGTGCTGGCCGGGTCCCTCGCATCGGCGGCTGTGTGTGGCTTCCCGGTGTTTTGCCTGGTATGCCCCATTGGTTTGACGTTCGCGAGCGCGATTGCCCTGTATCGCCTGATCGGTTTCAACGAGCCTGCTATAGAGGTGCTGGTGTTTCCCGCGTTGCTGGTGCTCGAACTTACCGTGCTTCGCAAATGGTGCCACCGTTTTTGTCCGGTCGGTGCGTTGCTATCGCTGCTTTCCCGCGGTAATCGCACGTTCAAACCGCACGTGGACGCAAGCATGTGCGCACGTCATGCGGGTAGTTCATGCGCCGCATGTGCTCAGGCGTGTCCCGAGCATATCGACCCGTGTGCCGATCTTGGCGATCGTTCGCTTGCCGAATGCACTCGGTGCGGGGCCTGCGTGAACACTTGCCCTGCTAAGGCATTGAGCTTTGTGAACAGAAAGGAATAGATATGGTCGAGCAGTTTCAAGAGCCTTCCTCTGTGCTTCAGCAAACGCCATGCGAGAAAGATTGCGATACGCAAGCGATTGCGCAAACGCCCGAGGATGCCAAGGCGCGTCTTAAGGCGGTGGTGGAACAGGTGCCAAGGCATCGCGAGATGTTCATTCGCTTGCTCACGTTTTGCAAGCAGCGGCGCACGCTTGAGGAAGCGGAAACCCAAATCGCTTCGTATCCCGAATACCCTCAGGCCGCGCAATCTCCCTATCACCTCATCATGACGATGGTCAACGAAGGCGGGCTGCGCTGGATCGAGCTTGACGCGCAGGGACAAGAGCTCACCGATGAGCGCAAAGCGGGGCTGACCGAGGACGAAATCGATGACATTATCGACGTTTTTGCAGTTCAAACAACGGAAATTGGCGAAGACGTCGCTCAGGAGCTTTCACCTGAATCGCGCTTGCGTGCATTGTTTGACAAGGTTCCACAGCGCTTGGGCGCTTACCTCGACGTCATAGATTTCTGCACGATCCCGCGAAGCTACAAAGAGGTCGATACCTTGCTTCGAGCCGGGGATGCGCTTCGTGCGAGCGTAGCTAGCAATTCTCAACCGCTTCAGCCGAGCTTCTTCCTTGACATGTTGGAGCGCAACGGCGGGCTGGTTTGGAAAGATGGTTGGATTGCAACGGGGAAGGGGAAGGAACTGGCCAAAACCTTACGCGCTGCCATGGCGTAGGAGAAACGATTTCGAGACGATCAAAAACGAGATGATAGGAGAGGACATGTCGACAACGAACATGACCCGTCGCAGCTTCACGAAGGTTGCTGCCGCGGTGGGTGCGGCTTTGGCGGCCACGGAATCCGTGCAGCTGCTCGAGGACGCCGACAAGGCGTTTGCCGCGCAATCTGTTGAGCGTGTGATGCATAAAACCGCATGTCACGGTTGCACGAATTGCTGTCCGGTTCGCGTGTACACCGAGGATGGCAAAGTGGTGAAGATCGAGGGTGATCCCGATGGACCGCTGAACAAGGGCGGTGTGTGCCTGAAGTGCCTGAGCCAGATTCAAACATTGTACAGCCCTCGCCATGTGCTGCATCCCATGAAGCGCGTGGGGGAACGCGGCCAGAACAAGTGGGAAGCCATCAGCTGGGATGAGGCGCTTGACCTGGCTGGCGAGCAGATCGCCACGGCTGTGAAGAAGTTCGGCCCGTATTCGTATTGGTCTGCCCGTGGCGGTGGCGGAGCCTATATCGAATGGGAAACCTGGGGTATGGATTACACGGTTGGCGGTTGCAATTCGCTGGCTTCGGGTGCATGCCAGTGCGCCATGCCGCGCGACTTCGTGTCCTCCACGTCGGTGGGCTTTAACTGCTGCCTGGATATGGACAACGTCGACCGTTTCGTGGGTATCGTCGACAACGCCGAGATCGACGGCAAGCGCCGCGATGATTCCGAGCGCGTGTTCGTGATCTGGGGTAGCCAGCCCTCTGCCTCAAAGGCGGCTCATGGCGGTCACGGCCTGGCCGATGCCCGCAGCAATCTTGGCGTGAAAACCGTGGTAATCGACCCGTATATGACCGCAGACGCGGTGAAGGCCGACGTGTGGTTGCCCATTCGCCCGGGTTCCGACACAGCGCTTTTGCTTGCTTGGATTCGCTACATCATCGACACGAAAGCCTATGACGAGCAATTCGTGAAGTACTGGACCAACATTCCGTGCTTGATCAACCCCGAGACGAAGCTGCCCTACCGCGCCGAAGAAGTGTGGCCCGATTACGTCAACCCTGCCGCTGACGCTGCCGGTGTGTACGACACTCCCGCATATGTGTGCTTCGATGCGCGCACGAACTCCGTGCAGCCGCTGCCGTTTTCCGCTCCTGAGGCAAGTCCGGTCGACCCTGTCCCGTTCACGACGGCGAACGTCAACGGGGTAGAGGCGAAAACCGCTGGTCAGATTTATTGGGAAGAAGCAGATCCCTGGACGCTTGATGCCGCTGCGAAAACGTGCTGGCTTGACGCCGATCGCATCAAGGAAGCGCTCGACTTGTACATTTCCGCTGATTTCGGCGGCGTGTCCGGCGGCGTGTTCTCCGATCATCAGGAGTGCTCTTCCACGGCGCCGCTGGGCATGCTGGCCATCGACGCGCTGCTCGGTCGAATCGAAACGCCCCTGTCGGCGTTCCAAAACCATGGCCCGGCTTCGCTGACCGCCGACCGTCCGACAGCTCGTTTGGGCGAGGCGTCCACCAGCTTTGCTCGTTACGGCCTGGGCTGGACGACCGGTTTCACGAAAGAGGAAAACGACCGTAAGCTCGACAAGGTCGTGGAGGGCTGGAACGAGAAAGGCCGCGACGGCGAGCAGATGCGCCGCTACTTCTTCCAGTCTCGTTGCGACACGCTCGGTGCGAACGCACACAAGGGCATCCATCAGTGGCAGACGTGCGCTCCGAAGGAGCTGCGCCAGGCCATCACCACCGGCGAGCCGTACCGTCCGCGCGTCATGTACGAGATGTCGGGCAACAAGTACGCCGTCATGGGTCCGTCGCTGCAGTGGAAGGACGCCTTCGACCAGCAGGATTTCGTCATCCAGCAATATCCCAACATGACGTCGTTCACCATCCAGTCCGTCGACCTGTTCCTGCCCACCACCGAGTGGCTCGAGTACGATAGCTACGAGGCGCCCGGCACGCATTTCAACCGCCATTACGCGCGTTGCGCCGTGACGCATCTTGGCGAGACGGTCAACCCGTTCGTGTCGCCTTATCAGGTTGGCAAATCGGTGGTTGAGCACCTTGGCGCGGAAAATTGCTTCGATCCGGATGCGTTCAAACAGCCGTTCTTCGAGAGCACCGAAGCCGCACGCGCCGCATGGGCCGAGCAGATGGGGCGCAGCTCATGGGATGAGATGCTATCCGACATCGACAAACGCTATACCGAAGTGCCGCTGAACCAGTACATGGTGTACAAGCAATACGAGGGCATCGTGTCCGACGGCTTGCCGCGCGGTTTTGCCACCATGTCGCGCAAGGTTGAGGTATACAGCGAGGCTATGCTGCGCCTGGCGCGTACCGGCTTCCCGTACATGTACCCCTACGAGCAGCCTTCCTGCGACGACTATTCGCCTATTTGCGTGTTCAAGGAGCCCACGGAAAGCCCCTTGACCGATACGGAATACCCGTTGGTCATCACCACTGGGCGCCTGCCGCATTTCCATCACGGCACCATGCGCCATGCGCCGTTCATCCGCGAGCTCATGCCCGTTCCCGAGCTGCGCATCAACCCCAAGACCGCTGCGGAGTACGGCATCGAGCATTTGGATTGGGTGAAGATCACGTCGCGACGTGGCAGCTCCCATGCCCGTGCGTACCTTACGGAGGGCATCGCGCCAGGCGTGCTCATCACCGAGCGCTTCTGGAATCCCGAGTGCTTCGACGATACGCAGAGCTCCATTACCCCAGGTTTCGAGGAATGCGGTTACAACGTCATGTCGGCCGACGAGTTCCAAAACCCCGTGTTCGCGACGAACAGCTACCGCGCGTTCACGGTCAAGATCGAGAAGTCGACGCGGCCTGAGCGTATATGGATTGAAAGCGAGCAGTTCGCGCCGTTCATGCCTGCGTTGCGCGACGAGCCGGTTACCAAGGAGGTGTTCTAAATGGCGAAGGGTTTGCTGATCAATCTGGACCGATGCAGCGGTTGCGACAGCTGCATCGTGGCATGCAAGCTTGAGAACGGGCTTGACCTTGGTCACTTTTACAACAAGGTTATCTCGATCGGCCCCGTTGGCACGTTCCCGAACGTCGAGAAGTATTGGCTTCCCTCGCAGTGCCAGCAGTGCAAGAACCCCGCATGCGTGGAGGTGTGCCCGACGGCGGCAAGCTACCGCGACCCGAAGACGGGCTACGTGCTTATCAACAAGGAGAAATGCATCGGGTGCAAGTATTGCATGTATGCCTGCCCCTACGGCGTTCGCAGCTTCGACAAGGAACATGGGTGCGTTGAGAAATGCACGTTGTGCAGCCAGATCACCGCTGACGGATCCGATGTACCGGCGTGCGTGCACAACTGCAACTGCGGTGCGCGCTTCTTCGGCGATTTCGACGACCCTGATTCCGACGTGTGCCGAGAGATGGCGAAATATCCTGCTGAGGCGATCCACGCGCTGCCCGATCCTGGGAACGCCCAACCGCTTACGCGCTACATTTTGTCGCCGAAGGTGGCAAGCTGGAAGGAGCTGGTGTAAATGGAGATTCAATGGCCTTTGGTGCTGTTTTCCCTGTTGGCAGGCACCGGTGGCGCGCTGGCGGCCTTTGTCGGCCTTGCGGGGCTGCTTGGCGGAACGCGTAAGGTGCGCGAAACCGCCGCGTTGTGTTCGATCGTTTTGGTCGTGCTTGGCGGTTGCTTTTCCGTTTTGCATTTGGCTTCCCCGCTTCACGCCATCAGCGCCGTGACGAACCTGCTGTCGTTCTCGGGCGTTTCCATCGAGTTGATGCTGATCGGCATCAACTTCGTGGTAATGGCCGCATGGCTTATCCTCGCCCGCCGCGAAGGCTCTGAGGCGGGCTTGAAGTGGGTTGGCGTTGTCGGCATCGTTGCCGGATTAGCGCTCGGCTTCTTCTGCGGCCATGGCTATGTGATCGAGGGACAGCCTACGTGGAACACCAATGTGCTTCCGTTTGCGTATCTGGGGTCTTCCCTCGCTTGTGGCGCGTTTTTGTACGGGGTTTTGGCTGTCAAGTTCGGGGATGATGGCGAGCTTGGCGGAAAGCTGGGCGTTTTCACGTTTGTTTGCGCGGTGATCGGCGCTGTGAGCGCCGTTGCCTACGCGGCCGTGCTCGGTGGATCGGCTTTCTCGCAGCCTTTGGTTATGTGGGGCGGCGTCGTCGTGTTCGGTGTGGTCGGTGCGATCGCGAGCGGTGTTTTGGCGATGCGGCTCAAACAGGAACGCCTACTTGCCGTTAACGTTTGCGGTCTTGTATGCGCTGCGATCGGCGGCCTGTCCATTCGCATTCTCATGTGGCTGTGCGCAACCGGTTTCATCGATCTGTTCGCGCATACCGTTCCAAGCGTGATGCTTAACTTGTAGCGGTTTGCTCGCCGGGAACGTATATGCGTTCCCGGCGAGCCCCGATACGCCAACCGCAAATAGAACAAGTTTGCGGTTGGCGTATCGGGGTCGCAGCAAATGGGCCTCGTAGCTTTCGCGGCAATGTGATGGGGCTGCGGGAAAGCGAAAAGGTTGTAGTGCGCGCGGCGCTTCGATCAGGTTGGCGTAAGCGATCGGAGCCGTCGTGCAAGTTTGAGGAGCAAGGTATGGACGAGAAAACGAAGGGGCTGTCGCCCCTGTACGGCATTGAGCTGCTTTCGCAACGAGCGGAGATGTACAAGGTTTTGGCGCAGTTGTATTTTCGCCCCCTTTCCTCCGAGCAGGTCAATGCTTTGTCCGAGCAAGACTGGGAATCGCTTGCCGAAGATGGTTCTGCGGCAGCGGATGCTTGCAACGACATATATCGCGCATTGCGACGCATGAATACCGGCACGGTAGATGATTTGGCGGCTGATTTCACCGCTGTGTTTTATGGAGCTTCAACCCATGATGGGAAAACGGCCCAACCATATGCTTCGCTGTTCATGCATGATGGCAATCAGATCATGGGGGAAGCATGCTCGGAGGCATACCATGCGTTCAAGAGCGAATGCATCCGGGTTGCGCAGGGCATCGACATGCCCGACGATCACCTTTCGTTCATGTTCGAATTCATGGCGAAGCTGTGCGAGCGCGCAAAGCTGTGCGTGGATGCCTCGGACGAGTCTGAGGCAGTGCGTATAGTTTCACTCCAGCGCACGTTTCTGGAAAAGCAGGTTACGCCGTGGGTGAACGATTTCCTTGACTTGGCGCTTTCGATGGTCGCGACGAGGTTCTATCGCGGGGTGATCAAGCTGACCGGCGCCTTTTTGAATGAAGAGAAGCAGCTGCTCGAGGAAGTGGGGTAGCTGTCCTTGACGGCTGCGATGCTGCCGGTTTAGCCAAGGAACGCGTGCAGGGGGCCTTACGCGACTTTGCGCTCAAACCTCATGGCAAAACGTCGGATTCCCTTTAGGCGCAAAGAGGTGCGATCACAGATACCTTCCCGTCACGCTGTCGGGGTTGGCCGCTATCTGCTCGGGCGTGCCGCAGGCCACCACGCGACCGCCCGCTTGGCCGCCGCCGGGCCCCATGTCCACTACGTAGTCGGCGTTGCGGATGAAGTCCAGGTCGTGCTCGATCACCACCACCGTGGCGCCTTGCTCGACCAGGTGCTGGAACACGTTCAGCAGCGTGCGCACGTCGCGCGGGTGCAGGCCGATGGTAGGCTCGTCGAACACGAACAGCGCCCCGTCCTGCGCTTTGCCCATTTCGCTGGCCAGCTTCAGGCGCTGCGCCTCGCCGCCGGAAAGCGCCGGCGTGGCCTCGCCGAGCGTGAGGTACCCAAGCCCCAGGTCATGGAGCGTTTGCAGCATGGCGTGCGCCTTCTTCAGGCTGGCGCACGCATCAAGGGCTTCGTCGATGCTCATGGCCATAAGCTGCGCGAGCGTGCGCCCATTCCAGGTGATGGCGTCGGCCTCGGCGCCGTAGCGGCGGCCGCGGCAGTCGGGGCAGGGGACGTCCACATCGGGAAGGAACTGCACGTCAAGCGACACCTGGCCGGTTCCGTCGCAGGTGGGGCAGCGTAGCTTGCCGGTGTTATAGGAGAACGCGCCCGCCTTCAAGCCCGCGGCTTTTGCCTCGTCGGTGCGAGCGAACGCGCGGCGCAGGTCGTCGAGCACGCCGCAATAGGTGGCGACGGTCGAGCGCACGTTCGCACCGATGGGGGTTGCGTCGATGAGCTGCGCGCGGACGATGCCGGCGGGGTCGATCCCGCGCACGCTGGATGGCAGCGTTTCGTCCGCGTTTACGCTGTTCAGTGCGGGAATCAGCTCCTCCAGCACCAGCGTGGTCTTGCCGCTTCCGGATACGCCGGTAACCGCTGTCAACCGGTTGACGGGCAGGTCGACCGACAGCTCGTGCACGGTATGCAGCGGGCTGGTTTCCAAGTGGATAGTGCCGTGCTCGAACAGCTGGCCCTCCGGGCAGCGCGGGCGCACGTTGGACATGGGGTCGGATGTGGAAGCGGAAAGGGACGCAGCTTCGGGGGCTTCCGCCACGCAAGCGCTTGCCCCCGCCGATGCGGCGGGCGCGTTCGGCGCCGCGGCAGCCCCCGCCGGCGCGTTTGCGATGCCCTTCGTTTCGCTGTCCGGCAAATACCTTCCGATCAGCGAGCGGTCATCGGCCCGCAACTCGCCCGGCGTGCCGCAGGCGACCACGTGCCCGCCGCCCGCTCCGGCTTCTGGGCCCATTTCCACCAGGTAGTCCGCCGCGGCCAGGATGCGCGTGTCGTGATCGACCATCACCACCGAGTTGCCGTCAGCCAACAGGTCGCGCATAACGCCGAGCAGGCCGTCGATGTTGGCGGGGTGCAAGCCGATGGAGGGCTCGTCCAACACGTAGAGCACGCCGGTGGTGCGATTGCGCACGGCGCGCGCCAGCTGCACGCGCTGGCGTTCGCCGGTGGACAGCGTGGAGCCTGCGCGATCGAGCGACAGATAGCCCAGTCCCAGCTCAAGCAGCCGTCGCGCCGTATGCTGGAACGACTCGCAGATGGAGACCGCCATAGGGCGCAGGTCCTCAGCGAGCGTTTCCGGGACGCCATCTACCCAGGTCACGGCTTCGTCGAGCGTCATCTTGCACGCCTTCGCCAGGTTTATCCCGCGCACGAGCGGGCCTCGCGCCGCCGCCGACAGGCGCGTGCCCTCGCAATCGGGGCACGGCCCTTCGGTCAGGAAGCGGGCCACGCGCGCCAGGCCCTTCTCGTCCTTCGCCTTCGCCAGCGCGTTCTCCACGGTGTAGACGGCGTTGTAGTAGGTGAAGTCGAGTTCGGCGAAGTTGTCGCCTTTCTTCGCCTTGTACAGAATGTGGCGCTTTTCGGCGGGGCCGTGGAAGACGATGTCGCGTTCCTCGGGCGTGAGCTCGGAAAACGGCACGTCAAGGCGCACGCCCATCTCGCCGCACACCTGCTTCATGAGGTCCCACATCAGGCTTCCCCAGGGAAGCACGGCGCCCTCGTTGATGGTTTTGCTCTCGTCGGGGACCAGCGCGGCCTCGTTCACGCGCCGCACGGTGCCGGTGCCGCCGCAGGTGGGGCAGGCGCCGCCGCTGTTGAAGGCAAGCTCCTCGGCGCCGGGCCCGAAGAAGGTCTTTCCGCAGGTTGCGCACGTGATCGGCTGCTCGGCGGCCACCGACATGGAGGGCGGGGCATAGGTGCCGCAGTGCGGGCACGGGTGGCTGCCCACGCGGCTGAACAGCAGGCGCAGGCTGTTTAGCAGCTCGGACATGGTGCCGAAGGTGCTGCGCACGCCGGGGACGCTCGGGCGTTGGTGCAGCGCCAGGGCGGCGGGGACGTAGCGCACCTCGTCGACGTCGGCGCGCGCGGCCTGCCCCATGCGCCGACGCGTGTACGTGGACAGCGCCTCCAGATAGCGACGCGAGCCCTCTGCGTACAAAACGCCCAGGGCAAGCGAGCTTTTCCCGCTGCCTGACACGCCGCACACGCCCACCAGCTGGCCCAACGGGATGTCGACGTTCACGTTCCGCAGGTTATGGACACGCGCCCCGCGCACCTCGATATGCGTAGGGTTGGCGGGCGTGATGCTGGTTTTGCCGGTGGGCAGGTGATTCATGGCGGGGCCTTTCAGGCGATGGCGTAAGGTTGCCTTTCATTATAAGGCGAGTCCGGGGTGGGGACACGGAGGGTGTGCCGCGGGACACGGGCGGAAGCTGGAAGGACACTTCGGGGACGTAGCGCTAACTGTCCGGATTGATTCGCCCGTATGTTAGCCATTTCGCCCGCCCGGACACATAGTGCTACGTCCCCGAAGTGTCCGAGGCTCGAAGTGTCCGGGGTGTGTGCTTGTTTGGTTGGCGGCGGTTGGCGCTTGTACAATGGAGTCGACACCTACCGGGTCATCCAGACGAGAGGATATTCCTATGAGCAAGGTCTTGCTGGTTAACGGCAGCTCGCGGCAGGAGGGCAACACGTCGGTTGCGCTCGCCGAGGTTGCCGCCGCGCTTGAGGGGCACGGCATTGAGACGGAAACCGTGTGGCTGGGCAACAAGCCCGTCAACGACTGCATCGCCTGCGGCAAGTGCGCTGAGCTGGGCGGTAAGTGCGCCATCGACAACGATGTGGTCAACGAGCTGATCGCCGAGGCTGCGCAGGCCGACGGCTTCGTGTTCGGCACGCCGGTGTACTACGCGCATCCCTCGGGCCGCATCCTGTGCGCGCTCGATCGCGCGTTTTACGCAGGTGGCGCGGCGTTTCGCCATAAGCCCGGCGCGGCGGTGGCTGTTGCGCGCCGTGGCGGCACCACGGCATCGTTCGACGTGCTGAACAAGTACTTCACCATCTGCGAGATGCCCGTCGTGTCGTCCACCTACTGGAACAACGTGCATGGGCGCCTGCCGGGCGAGGCCGCGCAGGATGCGGAGGGCCTGCAGACCATGCGCAACATCGGGCAGAACATGGCGTGGCTGCTCAAGTGCATCGAAGCCGGGAAAGCCGCGGGCATCGACGTCCCCGTTGCCGAGCGCGGCCAGATGACGAACTACATCCGCTAGCTTGGACGGCCAGATTGCGAGCTAGCTCTGCTAGTTCGCGCGGTCGGATGACGAACCGCGTCCGTTATCTCGATCGGCCAGATTGCGAACCGCATCCGCTAGCTCGGGCGGCTCCAACCGTTATTTGACGCATTCGTGAAGCGCCGGCCATGTACCGGCGCTTCCGTGTTAAATCCGGGAGCCTCTACGTTACATTTCGGAAATCTCGGGGAAATCCGCCGCAAAATGGGCCCGTATGAAAACTGCGGCGGTCGCGGTTGCGCCGCCGCTTGCGGAAACCGAACGTGCAAGGAGGCCCTTCGTGGCTAAGGTCAACCCGAATTACCAGAAACTTCCCGGCAGCTATCTGTTCTCCGAGATCGCTCGCCGTACCGCCGCGTACTCCGAGGCGCATCCCGAGGCGAAGCTCATCAAGATGGGCATTGGCGACGTCACGCGCCCGCTGGTCCCGGCCGTCATCGAGGCGATGCACGCCGCCGTCGAGGACATGGCCAAGTCCGAGACCTTCCACGGCTACGGCCCTGAGCAGGGCTACGATTTCCTGCGCGCCGCCATCGTCAAGCGCGATTTCCATGCGCTCGGCGTCGACATCGCCGACGACGAGATCTTCATCTCCGACGGCGCAAAGTCCGACTGCGGCAACATCGGCGACATTCTGGACGTCGACAACGTGGTGGCCGTGTGCGACCCGGTGTATCCCGTGTATGTCGACTCCAACGCCATGGCCGGGCGCGCAGGCGACTACGACGAGGCCGCCGAACGCTGGACGAACATCGTGTACATGCCCACCACCGCCGAGAACGGCTTTTGCCCGGCGCTTCCCGAGGGCCGTGCGGACGTCATCTACCTGTGCAGCCCGAACAACCCCACCGGCACGGTGCTCAACGCTGAGCAGCTGAAGGTGTGGGTCGACTACGCAAACGCCAACGACGCCATCATCATGTTCGATGCCGCCTACGAGCGTTTCATCACCGAAGAGGGCGTGCCGCACTCCATCTATGAGGTGGAAGGCGCCAAGACCTGCGCCATCGAGTTCCGCTCGTTCTCCAAGACGGCGGGCTTCACCGGTGCGCGCTGCGGCTACACCGTGGTGCCCAAGGAGCTGGTGCGCGACGGTCAGAGCCTCAATGCCATGTGGAATCGCCGCCAGTGCACGAAGTTCAACGGTGCCAGCTACATCATCCAGCGCGGTGCCGCTGCCATCTACACCGAGGAAGGCGAGCGCCAGATCGAGGAGACGCTGGCGTACTACCGCAACAACGCGCGCGTGATCAAGGAGGGCCTCGAGGCCGCCGGGTTCACCGTGTACGGTGCGGTGAACAGCCCGTATATCTGGTGCAAGACGCCTGAGGGCGTGGGCAGCTGGGAGTTCTTCGACAAGCTGCTGACCGAGGCGAACATCATCACCACGCCGGGTGCGGGCTTCGGCCCCTCGGGCGAGGGCTACGTGCGCCTGACCGCCTTCGGTGACGCCGATGCCACGGTCGAGGCCATGGAGCGCATCCAGAAGCTCATGGCGAAGTAGAGACGGCGGGCGATCGTTTGCTAGTGCTGCGATTGCGATTGCCATAGCGTACGCGGTAGCTTTGGTGTATATAGCCCCCGTTGCGTGCATAGTTGCAGCACCGGGGTTGTGATGGCCGGTGCTGCAGGTGCAGTTGTCGCAGCGGACGCGGAGGTTGCGGCGTACTCAGCTGTTGTTGCATATGTAGTTGCCGAAAAAGGGGGCCTGCGGTCCCCTTTTTCGTATGCTTGGATGCACTTGCAGGGATATGACAACCAACCAGTTCAATGTGCATTCAGTTATCTAAGGTTACCGGTGTAGACCGGTGACCGGGATGCGGAGCGCAGGGTGGGAGAGTGAAAACAGGCCTAAAACTGTGCATTTTCTGCACAGTGAGTAAATCGATCATCATTCACCATAGTAAAAGGCCCCGGATGTGGTATAAGCCACAATAATATGCTAAACGATGCGCAACGAATACCAATTGCAATGCGTTGTCTTGTGGGGTGCTGCAAGTTGGATGTTGCGAGGCATTTCGAACGCGATCATCGCGAGGGTGCCTGCGGGGCTCCATCTTGCTTGGCCGTCAAAAAAGGGCGGTCGGTAAACTGCCGACCGCCCCAAACGGCATAGGGGTCGCACCAATTGGCATCAGCGCTTCCTGCCAGCAGCCCTCGGCCGCCATTGCGCCCTATGCCTGCGGGGCGCTTGCGGGCGCCTCGCCATGCGTCGGCGCAGCGCCGCCTTCGGGCGCCCCGGCCTCGTCGGCGTAGCTGCGCTCCTTCAGCAGCATCGATACCGTCAGCGCGGCAACTGCCAGCACCAGCGTGAACGCGAAGCCCCAGTGCACGCCGTTGGTGAACGCGACCGCGCCGCTTTCCGCGCTTGCCGCCTGGCCCATGCCCAGCAGGCTGGTGGCAACGGCGGTTGCGATGGCGCCGAGCACCTGCTGCAGGGTGTTCATCATGGTGGAGCCGTCCGCGTTCATGCGGTGCGGCAGCGAGTTCAGGGCGCTCGTTTGGCTCGGCGACATGGCCAGCGGCACACCGACCATCAAGATCACGTGAGCGCAGATCACGTACGTGATCGAGGAGTTGGGCGTCGCGAACAGGAACATCACCGTGCCCGCAATGGACAGGGCGAAGCCTGCGCGGGCCGGGATGCGGGCGCCGATGCGGTCGTACAGGCCGCCGGCGATCACGGACACGATGCAGTTCACCACGCCGCCGGGCAGCATGAGCATGCCGGCCATGGCCACAGGCAGCAGCATGCCGCTTTGGATGTACTGCGGCAGCAGGTACATGGCCGACAACGTGATGCCGAAGTTCAGCATCACCAGCGTCACGCCCACGCGATAGCCCTGCTGGCAGAACACGCGCACGTCAAGCACGGGGGTCTCCATGCACAGCTGGCGATTCACGTAGGCGGCAATGCAAATCACGCCGATGACCAGCGCGGATACCACCTCGATGCTGGTCCATCCGTACAGGCTGGCAAGCCCGGCGCCCAGCACCACGCCGCCGAATCCCAGGCATGACAGCACGCACGAGAGCGCATCGACGCGCGGGCGCGTCAGCTCGTAGGGGTTCACCAGGAACTTCGCTGCGAACACCATGGCCACGGCCAGCACCACGGCGAAGGTGAAGAAGATGAAGCGCCAGCCCAGCACGCCGAGGATGATGCCCGAAAGGGTGGGGCCGATGGCGGGGGCGAACATGATGATGAGCGCCGTCAGGCCCATCGCAGCGCCGATTTTCACCGGGGCGAACACCTCAAGAACCACGGCGAACATCATGGGCAGCACCAGGCCGGTGCCCACTCCCTGCACCAGACGTCCCGCCAGCATCACCTCGAAGCTGGGGGCAAACCCGCTGATCAGCGAGCCGACGAAGAACGCGCCCAGCGCGAACAGCGTGAGCTTGCGCACGCTGAACCACTTCATGAGCAGGCTGGCGAAGGGCAGCACGATGCCGATGACCAACATATAGCCGACGACCATCCACTGCATCACGGCGACGTCGACGCCGAACGCTTCGGTAAGCTGCGGCAGCGCGATGTTGAGCGACGTTTCGCTGAACATGCCCGTGAAACCGCCCAGGTACAGGCCCATCATGGTCAGGTAGGGGTGCGCAACCTCGATGTGCGCCTTATGGGGATCGAAACCTTGCATATTGTTTTCCGTACAATCCTTTCCGACTTTTGCGCAGCGCCCGCGCGGGCACAAATGCCCGACAAAACAAAAAGCGGGGGCTGCAAAGGAAGCTTTCATCCTTTGCAGCCCCCGCTTAAGGGCGCTACTGACTACCACTAATTGCTTTCAGCCTAGCAGAAAACAAGCCCACTTCGTAAGCGTGGAAATTGTGGAGAATCGAAAAGCGCCTCCCGCGAAGGGAGGCGCTTCATACGCGTTACGCGCGGCGTTGGCTGAAGCCCCTTCGCGCGGCGGCCCGCTTCGCTGCCGCATCCCCGCCTGGCCCCTCGCTCGTTTCGGCTCATTGTACGCGCTCGATCGGCTATTGTTCCCCTGAACGAAAAGTCGGGCCGCGGGTTGCTGAAATGCGGCTGAAAATGGGACGGCATGGCGCTTCTGAAACGCCCGGATTTGGTAAGCTGTTATCAGAGGTTTTCTTCACATACGCATTCGGGAAAGGGAAAAATCCATGGCCCAAGAATCGGTGAACTATCAATGTCCGAACTGCATGGGGCCGCTGCGCTATAAGGGCGATAGCGGCATGCTCGAGTGCGAATTCTGCGAATCCACGTTCACGCCGGCCCAGGTCGAGGAGGCGTATGCGGCCAAGCAGCACGAGGCCGACGAGAAGGCCCAGGCCGCGGCGGCACGCGCCGAAGCCGGCGAGCAATCAAGCTTCGAGCGCATGGCCGACGACGCCGCCGGGGCGTCGTCGGTGGTCACCGAGGACGTCATCGACGCTGCCGTGGCGGTGGGCGCCCAGGCCGAAAGCTCCATCGCTTCGTATCTCTCGCGTGCCAGCTGGAACGAGGAGGAGCGCGCCGGCATGCGCACGTACCTGTGCTCGTCGTGCGGCGCGCAGCTGACGTCCGACGCCACCACCGCCATCCAGGAATGCCCGTACTGCGGCAACCAGGCCATGGCGCCCGGCTCGTTCGTAGACACTGCAAAGCCCGACCTGGTCATCCCGTTCAAGCTGGACAAGGCCGCCGCCGAGCAGACGCTTACCGAGTATTACAAGGGCAAGAAGTTCCTTCCGAAGGAATTCGCCGCGCAAAACCGCATCGCCCATGTGCAGGGCGTGTACGTGCCGTTCTGGCTCTACGACGGGTCGGCGAGCGGCGAGGGCACCTTCGAGGCGCGCAACATACGCACCTGGCGCGAGGGCAAATACGAGGTTACGGAAACCCATGTATACAACGCGTGGCGCCAGGGCTCGTCGGAGTTCACGCGCATCCCCGCCGACGGTTCGGCGAAGATGCCCGATGAACACATGGACGCCATCGAGCCGTTCGACTACGACGAGCTGACCCCGTTCTCGGTGGCTTACTTGCCCGGCTTCTCCGCCGAACGCTACGACCAGGACTCCGACGCATGCTGCCATCGCGCGGTGCGCCGCATGGAGAACACGCTTGCCGACCAGCTGCGCGATACCGTCACCGGCTACGACCAGGTCGACCCGGCCGACGTGGACGCCGAGGTGTCGTTCTCCGAGATCAAGCAGGCGTTGCTGCCGGTATGGATGCTGCACACGCGCTGGAAGGACAAGGACTTCCTGTTCGCCATGAACGGCCAGACGGGCCGTTTGGTGGGCGATCTGCCGGTGTCGCCGCTGAAGGTGGTGCTGTGGTTCTTGGGCATCTTCCTGGTGGTCGGCGCCGTCATGCTGGGCGTGGACTTCGGGTTCATCCAGTTCGACGACACCGTCACCCGCGTGGGCGTCGACGCGGGCGTGCCGCTGGTCGTGGCGGCCGGCACGTGCATCTATTTTTACTCGCAGATGAAAACGGCGGTGGAGCAGCGCAGCGCGCATGCGTACGTGGTCAATGGCAGCTTCGACTTGACGGGCAGCGACGACACGTTCGTCACCTCGTACCAGACGCGTACGCTTGTGGAAACGGATGACGACGACAAGCGGTAACCGATTTTCACCGGTTGCAGCAGCGCCGATCATCGCTTCCGTAACGGAACGGCCGGTGCCTTGCGCGATCGGGTATAACCAAGCTCTATCTAATAGGTTTTGGAGTAGCGAACGAATAGGCAGCATCGGAGAAGGAGGACATCATGGGTTTGATCAAAGCGGGCATCGGAGCTGCAGGCGGCGTGCTGGCCGACTCTTGGCGCGAGTACTTCTACTGCGACTCGCTTGAGGCCGACGTGCTGTGCGCGAAGGGCCAGAAGCGCATCTCGGACAAGGGCCGCAGCTCGAACACCAAGGGCGAGAGCAACATCATCTCGGATGGGTCGATCATCGCGGTGAACGAGGGCCAGTTCATGATCATCGTCGAGCAAGGCGCCATCGTCGACGCTTGCGGCGAGGCGGGCGAGTTCGTGTTCGACAAGTCCACCGAGCCCAGCCTGTTCTTCGGCGAGTCCGGCACGCTGGGCGACCGCATCAAGAAGTCGTTCGAGCGCGTGGGCGCGCGTTTCTCCTTCGGCGGCGACACGGGCAAGGACCAGCGCGTGTACTTCTTCAACGCCAAGGAGATCGTGGGCAACAAGTATGGCACGGCTCAGCCGGTGCCGTTCCGCGTGGTGGACGCCAATATCGGCCTTGACGTGGACATCTCCGTGCGCTGCAACGGCGAGTACTCCTACAAGATCGTCGACCCGCTCATGTTCTACAAGAACGTTTGCGGCAACGTGGAGGAGCCCTACACGCGCGACAAGATCGACTCGCAGCTGAAAAGCGAGCTTCTGACCGCGCTGCAGCCGGCGTTCGCGAAGATTAGCGCCATGGGCGTGCGCTACTCTGCCGTGCCGGCGCACACCACCGAGCTTGCCGACGCCCTGAACGAGGTGCTGTCCGAGAAGTGGGGAGAGCTGCGCGGCCTTAAGGTGGCAAGCTTCGGCGTGAACGCCATCGCGGCGTCCGAAGAGGACGAGCAGATGATCAAGGACCTGCAGAAGGCCGCGGTCATGCGCGACCCGAACATGGCGGCCGCCAACCTGGCGGCTTCGCAGGCCGACGCTATGCGCACAGCGGCCGCGAACGAGAACGGCGCCATGATGGGCTTCATGGGCATGGGCATGGCAAACGCGGTGGGCGGCATGAACCCGCAGGGCCTGTACGGCCAGGGCGGCAGCGCCCCGCAAAGCCAGTATCCCGTGGCGGCAGGCGGCGGCTTCGCGGCGCCAACCCCCGAGCCCGCTGCTGCGGCAGCGCCGGCTGCGGCCCCTGCTGCAGGCGGCGATGCGTGGACGTGCTCCTGCGGCGCCTCCAACACCGGCAAGTTCTGCAGCAACTGCGGCAGCCCCAAACCCGAGCCGTCTGCGCCCGCCGGCGAGTGGACCTGCTCGTGCGGTGCGACGAACTCCGGCAAGTTCTGCTGCAACTGCGGCAGCCCCAAGCCCGCAGGCGACGGCGGCTGGGATTGCCAGTGCGGCCAGCACAACACCGGCGCGTTCTGCAGCAACTGCGGCACGAAGCGCCCGTAAGGCGGCTTGTGCGCGATGCGCGGCAGGACCCCCGTTCCGCCCCTGGCGTGGGCGTAGGCCTCGCCGGCAGCTGAGCGCCCGGAAGGCTGTTAGCTCGCCGACGCGCAGCGGCAGGGCGTCGGCCCGACCCTTGCGGCGAAGCGCGATGCGCAAACTTGATGGCGGCGCCCGTATTTCATGCGGGCGCCGCTTTTTGCGGGTAGGGGCTCTTCGCCAACGATGCGCCGCTCATGGCGCTTGGGCCGTGATTGAGGCACGCTTAGAGTCCAATCGGCTACTTCGCAACGCGTAGCTTAGGGAGGGTTGCGAGCATGACGGTGCCGTGGCTGGAGCTGTTCTCGACTTCGATCGTGCCTCCGTGAAGCGTCGCGATTTCCCATACCAGCGACAGGCCCAACCCTACGCCCCCGTATTCCCTGCTGCGAGACTTGTCGACGCGGAAAAACGGCTGGAACACGCTGTCTCGGTGCTGTTCGGGGATTCCGAAACCCTCGTCTTTGATGCGGACGAGAACGCGATCGTCTTCCTCATCGACGGTCACGTCGATCGTCGAGGCGGGACGGCTGTAGCGAATCGCGTTCTCGACAAGGTTGAACATCATCCGATACATCAATGGGTCGCTGCCGTTCATCAGGCTGTTCCCGCGGCAGGCGAGGGCGATGCCCTTTTGGTCGGCGAGCGGGGCGAGGTCTGCTAGCACCTCCTCGATCAGGGGCGCGAGTTCGATTTCGTCGTTGCAGGGGATGGCGCGCAGCTCGCTCATTTCGAGCAATGTGCTCGTCATGCTCGACATCCTCTCGGTTTGCTCGTGCAGCAGCGTAAGGAGGTCGTTGGTCGCGGGCGTTACGTCAGGGTGTTCTACTGCGAATAGCTCCATTTGGGCCTGCATGAGCGCCAGAGGCGTGCGCAACTCGTGCGCGGCGTTGCCGGAGAACTGGCGTTGCGCGGCGAAACCCGCGTCAAGGCGATGTATCATGCCGTTGAACGATTCGCTGAACCTTTTGAATTCCGGAAGCACGTCCTCGCTGATTTTCGAATCGGCAAGATTCCCTGGTTGCACGTGTTCGATTTGCGCGGCGAAAGCCCGTAGGGGTCTGAGTGCGCGGCCGCTTGCGAAGTATGCGAGCACGCCTCCGATCAGCGTCACCATAGCGGTAATGCACCAGCTTGTAGCGCCGAACGACTTTTGCGCGTCGCTCACTACGATCGTCAGCTCATTGCCGACGTCCTCGCTTTCTGGGTCGAATGACTTGGGAACATCCTCGTTCACGTTGCTATAAGCCGATACCCCGCTGCCGATCTCATCCATATATTGCATTCCGGAGTAGCCGACAAGGAAGTTCATCGATAGGCAGGCCGCGCAGACGAGGGCGGCTGTCATCAACGTGATGCGCCATTGCAGTGAAAGGCCCTTCATTCGCTATCCTCCATCACGTAGCCTTGCCCTATGCGGTTGCTGATAGGGTCGTGCCCGAGCGCTTCGCGCAGCTTCTTCCTGAGCGCCGACATATGGACCCTGGCTGAATTGCTGAAGCTGTTCGCGCTGCAGTCCCATACGTGCTCGAGGAGCTCCTCCTGGCTAACCGGTCGCCCTTGGTTGAGCATCAGGTATTCCAATATGCCCGTTTCCTTTCGAGTCAGGGAAAGGGATCGATTGTTTGCGCAAGCCTTACGAGAGCTTGTGTCAAAAGAAAGGGTTCCGCAGGTCAGCACGGTGTTGTCTTGAACAAATCGCCTGCGGGTCAGGCTTCGTATCCTGGCTGCGAGCTCTTCTAGATGAAACGGTTTTGTCAGGTAATCGTTGGCCCCGGCATCCAAGCCGCATACCTTATCAGCGATGTCGCATCGTGCCGATAAGATCAGCACCTTCGTGTCGTGGTCGGTTTCCCGAAGCGTTTCAAGCACCGTCATGCCGTCCGCTTCGGGAAGGTTCAGGTCGAGCACGACCAGGTCGAAGGTTTCGATGGCGAGCAGGTCGATGGCCGTTTGCCCATCATGGCAGCAATCGACGCTATAGGCAAGATGGCGAAGGCTGCGGGTGATTGCGTCGCACAGTGCCTTTTCGTCCTCGACAACCAAAATACGCATATCGGCCCTCCAGCTCATACGTGTTGTTCCTTAACGCGGATTTTATAGCAGATATGATTACATATGCCCAAGAACGAAAGGAGTGTCAGATTGTTCAAAACAAGGAAGGCGGTATTCCAGGCGATCTTGCTGATCGTCGGGGCTGCCATGGTGGGCGTCGGCGCCCTTCGGGGTGAGGTCGACATCGTGCTCAGCAAGGCTATCAGGCTGTGTTTGGAGTGTGTTGGGATTGGGTAAGGGAAACTTCCATGCGTCGTGGTTCTTAAGCCGTTTCCGCGGGTTTATCCAGGCGGGTGCCGCATTGCTTTCGAATATCCACCTGCCGAACTTTATCAAGGGCGGTATTTACCAGGGTGATTCGAAAGCGGTATGCGTGCCTGGTTTGAATTGCTACTCCTGTCCAGCTGCTGCGGGCGCTTGCCCTATCGGCGCCTTTCAGGCGGTGGTCGGATCTTCGAAGTTCAGCTTCTCGTATTACGTGACCGGGTTCTTGATTTTGACGGGCGTGCTGCTGGGACGTTTCGTGTGCGGTTTTTTGTGCCCGTTCGGCTGGCTGCAGGAACTGTTGCACAAGATTCCGGGCAAAAAGCTGTCCACGGGCAAGCTCAAGCCGTTGAGATACGTGAAGTACGGGGTGCTGGCGTTGACCGTAGTGCTCCTGCCCGCGGTGCTCGTGAACGACGTCGGCATGGGCGACCCGCTGTTCTGCAAGTACATCTGCCCCCAAGGCGTTCTCGAGGGTGCTATCCCGCTTTCCCTCGTCGATAGCGGCATCCGATCGGCGTTGGGGGCGTTGTTCACGTGGAAGCTTGCGGTATTGATCGCAGTAGTTGTGCTGAGCGTGCTGTTCTATCGGCCGTTTTGCAAATGGGTTTGCCCCCTTGGCGCGTTCTACGCCCTGATGAACAAGGTTTCCTTGCTGGGGATGAAGGTCGATCAGGGCAAATGCATCTCCTGCGGTACGTGCGCGAGGACTTGCAAGATGGATGTCGACGTGACGGCTTCACCGGACCACGCCGAATGCATACGCTGCGGGATGTGCGTGAACGCTTGCCCTGTTGATGCCATCAGCTATCGCTTCGGCATGTGCGCGTCATGCGGTCATCGCGCCGCGGAGGCGGATAGGCTCGAATAACGGATATCGATTGAAAAACGGAGGAACCAAAATGAGGAAGGTCAAGAACATGAATGCGAAGTTGTTGAAGGTTTCGGCGGTGCTGGCCGCATCCCTGCTGGCAGTCGGTCTCGCTGCGTGCTCCGCCAGTGGCGGCGGAGATGAACGCCCGGCAGACACATCCGATGCCGCCGCGTTGATCGAGACGCAGCCGAGCGGAGCCGATGAGGCGGCGAAGCTGTACGCGCAGCTTATGCAAAAGGAAAACGAAGTGCTTTCGTCCGATTCGCAGCTTTGGGAGAAGCTGTTCCTTTCGGCAAGCAAGGAAAGCCCGATGGTCGAGGATGGCAGCAACTATGGCGACTTCCTTCTGGCCACGCTGGAAAGCGCCAAGGATAAGTTCACGGCGCAGGAGCAGGAAACGCTGAAAACCGGGGCTGAGCAGATCAAGCAGATCGAGGACAAGCTGGCGGCCCTTGAGCGAGAATTCCCCGGATGCGGCAGCACGCCGGGCCAAGGCGAGAGCGTTGATGCTCAGAGCGCGGGCATGACGGCAAAAGCCGAGGGGGCGGAAAAGTTCCCGAGCTTCAACGGGAAGGACCTTGACGGCAACGACGTGAACAGCGACGAGCTGTTCTCGAACAACACCGTTACGGTTGTCAACTTCTGGTTCACTACCTGCAAGCCGTGCGTGGGCGAGCTGGGAGAATTGGAGGCGCTTAACCAGAAGCTGGCGGAAAAGGGCGGCGCGGTCGTAGGCATCAATTCCTTTACCCTTGACGGCGACAAGACTGCGATTTCCGAAACGAAAAGCATCTTGGAGAAAAAGGGCGTGTCCTATAAGAACGTCTGGTTCGGCTCGGATAGCGAGGCCGGCGAGTTCACCTCCAAACTGTACTCGTATCCGACCACCTGCGTGGTTGATAGCAATGGCAATATCGTGGGGGAACCCATCGTGGGTGCGATCTCGTCCGCCGAGCAAGCGAAGAAGCTCGACGCGCTGATTGATGAAGCGATCGCGAACAGCGGACGATAAAGCGGGGCGGTTACGCTGAGCTCGGCAAGGGTTTGCGGCGTGTGGGCAGCGCGGGTCTTCGGGCGCGATAGCTTTCCATGCGGTACCGATGGAGCGGATGGCGTCGGCCCGACCCGCGCGGCGAAACGCGATGCGCAAACTTGATGGCGGCGCCCGTATACCATGCGGGCGCTGCTTTTTGCGGGTAGGATAGCAAGCGATATCGAAAGAAAGGAACCCGCCATGCTCGAACCCGTTTCCCTTCGCCATGGGCGCCTGAGCGCCGCCGTCGACCCCATGGGAGCACAGCTGCTCAGCCTGCAGCTGGATGGCTGCGAGTATCTATGGCAGGGTGACCCGCGGTTTTGGGCCAGGCGGGCGCCGGTTCTGTTCCCCATCGTGGGGTCGTTGCGCGACGGACGTGCGGAGTCGGCGCAGGGCCCGTGCGTGATGGTGCGCCACGGTATCGCGCGCAACTACGAGCATGCCGTGATCGACCGCGCCGCCGATGGGTCGTCGGTCACCTTCGAGCTGCGCGATTCGGCCGAGACGCGCGCCGCGTATCCGTATAGCTTCAAGCTGAACATGACCTACGCCATCACGGGCGAGGCCACGCTTTCCCAGACGTTTCACGTGACGAACACCGGCGATGCAACGTTGCCGTTTTGCGTGGGCGGGCATCCGGCGTTCAACGTGCCCATGGGCGCATCTTCGCAGGTTGCAGGTGCTCCCGAGGGGGATGCTAGCGCCGCCGCGGTTGAGGCGTGCGACGAAACGAGCGCTACTGCAGGCGAAGCGAACGGTACTCCAAGCGCTGCCCGTACGCGGCAGCCCGTTGCGGTCGACGAGGCGTTCGAGGATTACGTCCTCAAGTTCGCCCGACCCTGGAGCTGCACGTTGCCGGTGATCGGCGAAGATGGCCTTATGAACTGGGATAATGCATTCGAATGCCCGCAAGGTTCGGACACCGTGGCGCTCACGCATGCGTCGTTCGCCCATGATGCGCTGATGTTCACGGACGTTCCCGACGGCGTGCTCACGCTGCTGGGCGCGAAAAGCGGGCACGGCGTGCGCGTCGAATTCCCGGGCTTTCCCTATATCGGCGTATGGTCCGCGGCCAACGACGCGCCGTTCGTGGCGCTTGAGCCCTGGTCGGGGCACACCACCGCCCACGACGAGGACGACGTGTTCGAGCACAAAGCCGGCATGACGCTGCTGGCCCCAGGCGAAACCAGCGAGCGCACGTTTCACCTCACGCTGTTCTAGCTGGTCCCCGCTTTAAGGTTCGATCCATTGCTTGTATAAGAGACTCACGAGTATCATACCCATAAGCATCTTATACAGAGCTCATCGCGCAGCAGCGCCCCGAGTGCAACGGCGAACGACGCTGCCGATAACGTCGCCGCGACGGCTGTCGCTGCCTCAAGGCGCCGCAACCGCTAAAGAGCTGAGCCCTCAACGGCGTTCGCGTTTCGGGCGCTCGCACCTTCGATTCCCCCGGCCCCCAAATACCACGGTATATTGATAGTTGTTGCGTTTCATTTTTCGTAAAGCTGGCCAAAATCCCATATAAAACGGTTATGCAGCTCAAAATGAATCCCCATCGAGCAAGTGAATAGGGGGTGACATATCACGCTTGACGCATACAGTAGCGTTGCGCTAAAGTACCCCAAAGCTAGGTTTTGAGCGACGGCTTCTGCCGATTATGGGAAAAGTGAGGGGATTGCTGTGAGTCACGCCGGAGCGGAGCCAGCTCGGCGGCAACAAAGCGTGGGGTTGACCAATTCTCAACTGAGGATTCTCGGCTATATCGCTTCGTGCGGTGCGCAGGGCTGCTCCGACACCAAAAACGCCATCGCGGAAAAACTCGGCGTGTGCCCGAAGACGGTCGATCGCGCCGTGCGTCGCATGCGCGACGATGGGCTGATCGTCTCGACGGCGCGTTTCGACGAAAACGGCTCTCAGCTCGGCAACGTGTATTTCATCAGAGCTGGTTCAAAGCAATAGATCGCAGTTGTTCTCAAGCCGCCGACGGCTCAGTGCGTCGGCGGCTTTTCGTTAGGGTCGTACAGGATTAACTACGAGTTCCGTATCGCCGGCTTGCTCGGTTTTCCGAGCGCCCGCGGGCCTTTCTGCATTGCCAAGAGCTTCTGCCCGACTACTGCTCCTGTGCCATGCGGCGGTAGTGGTCGAAGCGGCGCATGGCGTCTTCTTTGCCCTGCTCGAACAGCCTTTCGGCCTCTTCGGGGAAGCTCTTGGTCAGCGAGGCGAAGCGGTTCTCGCCGGCGACGAAGTCCAGGTAGTCCATGGTGGGTTCCTTGGAGTCAAGCGTCATGGGGTTCTCCTTGCGCGGGTCGTAGCGGTACAGCGACCAATAACCGCTTTCCACCGCTCGCTTCATCTCGCCTTGGACGTCGTGCATGCCGCACTTCAGGCCGTGCGAGGTGCAAGGCGCGTAGGCGATGATCACGGACGGCCCCTCGTACTCCTCGGCTTCCTTCAGCACCTTGACCAGCTGGTTGTAGTTGGCGCCCATGGCCACCTGCGCCACGTAGACGTTGCCGTAGCTCATGAGGATGGCGCCCAAGTCCTTCTTGCCGGTCTTCTTGCCGCTGGCCGCGAACTGCGCCACGGCGCCGGCCGGCGTTGCCTTGGAGCTTTGGCCACCGGTGTTGGAGTACACCTCGGTGTCCACCACCAGCACGTTGACGTTGGCGCCGCTTGCCACCACGTGGTCCAGGCCGCCGAAGCCGATGTCGTAGGCCCAGCCGTCGCCGCCGAACATCCAGAACGTCTTCTTCGCCAGCTGGTCCTTGAACTTGAGCACCTCGTCGCACACTTCCTGTGCGCTGTTGGTCAGCTTGCCCATGGAAGCCTGTGCGCACGCCACCAGGGCATCTGCGGCCTTGCGCGACGCGTCGAAGTCGTCGAACGCGGCAAGGTAGTCCTCGCAGGCGGCCTTCATGGCGCTCATGACGGCGGCGTCGGGCGTGTCGCCTGCATCGGCCTTCGGCTTTTCCAAGCCATGCGTTAGGGCGCGGGACAGCTTCTCCACGCGCGCCTTCTCCACCGCGCGTTGCTGCACGGAACCCAGGAACAGGCCCAGCGAAAGCTCGGCGTTGTTCTCGAACAGGCTGTTGGTCCAGGCGGGGCCGAAGCCGCGCTTGTTCACCGTGTAGGGGATGCCGGGGAACGGCGAGCCCCAGGCCTGCGAGCAGCCCGTGGCGTTGGCCCAGTACACGCGGTCGCCGAACAGCTGGGTGAGCAGCTTGGCGTAGGGCGTCTCGCCGCAGCCCGCGCAGGCGGCGGAGAACTCGAGCAGCGGCTGCTTGAACTGCGAGCCCTTCACGGTATAGGGGTCGAACGCGCCGTCCTTGTCGGAGATGGTCAGCCCATAGTCCCACAGCTTGCGGGCCTGGTCGGTGAGCTTGGCCGGCTGCATGTCCAGCGCGCCTGCCGGGCACACGTCGGCGCAGCTGCCGCAGCTGGTGCAGTCGAACTGGCTGACCTGGATGGCGTAGCGCGTGCCCTCGGGCAGGCTCTTGCCGCCCTTGAGCGCAACCGTCGTGAACCCTTCGGGGGCGTTTTGCGCCTCGTTCTGGTCGAGCAGGTAGGGGCGGATGGCGGCGTGGGGGCACACGAAGGCGCAGCGGTTGCACTGGATGCACGCCTCGGCGTTCCACGCGGGCGTCTTCACGGCGATGCCGCGCTTCTCGTAGGCGGTCAGGCCCATATCGATGACGCCGTCCTCGTAGCCGGCAAAGGCGCTGACGGGCAGGCTGTCGCCCTTCTGGGCGTTGACGGGGCGCAGGATGTTCTCGACCACCGCGGGCACGTTGGCCTGGTCGGCGGGCTCGTCGAGCGGGGCATCGGCCCAGCTGGCGGGCACGGCAACCTCCACGCACTTCTGCGCGCCCTCGTCGATGGCGGCCACGTTCTTCGCCACCACGGCATCGCCCTTGCTTGCGTAGGACTTGCGGGCCGCGTCCTTCATATAGTCCAAGGCCTCATCGACGGGCATCAGGCCCGCGATCTGGAAGAACGCCGCCTGCAGCACGGTGTTGATGTGGCTGCCCAGGCCCACGCGCTGCGCCACCTCCACCGCGTCCACGGTGAATAGGCGGATGCCGTTTTGCGCGATGTAGCGCTTCATCTTGCCGGGCAGGTTGGCGTCAAGCTCCTCGGGCGTCCAGTTGGTGTTCAGCAGGAAGGTGCCGCCGGGCTTCACTTCCTGTACCATGTCGTATTGACGCACGTAGCTTTGGTTATGGCAGGCCACGAAGTTCGCGCGCTTCACGTAGTAGGTGCTGCGGATGGGCTTCTTCGAAAGGCGCAGGTGCGACTTGGTCACGCCGAAGGACTTCTTCGAGTCGTACTCGAAGTACGCCTGTGCGAACATATCGGCGCAGTCGCCCAGGATGCGGATGGTGTTGTGGTTCGCGCCCACGGTGCCGTCGCCGCCCAAGCCCCAGAACTTGCAGCTGTAGGTATCGGCATCCTCGAAGTCGTCGAGCGGGCGCACGGGAAGCGACAGATGGGTCACGTCATCGTCGATGCCGATGGTGAAGCTGCGCGTGGGCTCGGGTGCAGCAAGGTTGTCGAACACGGCCACGATCTGGGCGGTGTCGGTGTCCTTGGACGCAAGGCCGTAGCGGCCGCCGATGACCGTCACCTTGCCCGCGCGGCTGCTGTTGGTGATGACGTTGGAAACGTCCAGGTACAGCGGTTCGCCCGCCGAGCCCATGCACTTGCAGCGGTCGAGCACCGCGATGCGCTGCACGGTTTCAGGCAGCGCGCCCAAGAAGTGCTTCGCCGAGAACGGGCGATACAGGTGCACCTGCAGATAGCCGTAGCGCTTGCCCGTTCCATCGGCCTGCGCGCGGGCGTTCAGGTAGTCGCACGCCTCCTGCGCGGTTCCCGACACGCTGCCCATGGCCACCACCACGTCGGTGGCGTCGGCGGCGCCGTAGTAGTCGAACACGTGATGCTCGCGACCGGTCACGCCGGCCACCTGCGCCATGACGTCCTCGACCACGTCGGCCAGCTGGTCATATGCGGTGTTGTTCGCCTCACGCTGCTGGAAGTACGTGTCGCCGTTCTGCACGGTGGCGCGCAGCATGGGGTGCTCGGGGTTCAAGGCGCGAGCACGGAAGCGGTCGAGCGCCTCGGTATCCATGAGCGCGGTCAGCTCCTTGGTGTCGGGCATGTCGATGCGCGACAGCTCATGGGAGGTGCGGAAGCCGTCGAAGAAGTGCATGAACGGGATGGAGGCCTTCACGGCGGCAAGGTGGGCGACGGCGGCCATGTCGGCGGCCTCCTGGACGCTTCCCGAGCTGAGCTGGGCGAATCCGGTGTCACGGCAGGCCATGACGTCGGAGTGGTCGCCGAAGATGCTCATGGCGTGGGTACCAACAGTGCGGCTGGCCACATGCAGAACGCCTGGCAGGCGCTCGCCGGCGATGCGGTAAAGCACGGGCACCATGAGCATGAGGCCCTGGCTAGACGTGAAGCTGGTGCCCAGGCCGCCAGCCTGCAGCACGCCGTGGATGGCGGCGATGGCGCCGGCCTCGGATTGCATCTCGGTCAGCTGCACGCGCTGGCCGAACATGTTCAGACGGCCTTGCGCGCTCCAGCGGTCGGTGTGCTCGGCCATGGGCGAGGACGGCGTGATGGGGTAGATGGCCGCCACCTCGGTGAAGTCGTAGGCAACGTTGGCCGCAGCCTGGTTGCCGTCGACGGTTTGATAGTTGCTCATTGTGAAGCCCCTCTCCGCAACGATGGTTCGAAACGCGAGCGGGGGCGCGCAAAACGGCCCCCGCGAAATATCGGTGTATGGAAGCTGCTACTTCTTCACCAGGTCCTGAAGCCCCAGCTCCTCGACGGCGGCTTCCCTCATCTTGTACTTGAGGATCTTGCCGGCGGCGTTCATGGGGTAGGACTCCACGAACTTGATGTAGCGGGGCACCTTGTGACGCGCGATGTTGCTCTTCATGAACTCGCGGATCTCGGGCTCGGTCATGGTCTCGCCGTCCTTGAGGATGATGCAGGCCATGGCCTCCTCGCCGTATTTCACGTCGGGCACGCCGATGACCTGGCAGTCGCTGACCTTGGGGTGCGTGATGACGAAGTCCTCAATCTCCTTCGGGTAGACGTTCTCGCCGCCGCGGATGATCATGTCCTTCAGGCGGCCGGTTGCCACGAAGCAGCCGCGGTCGTCGCGCATGAGCAGGTCGCCGGAGTGCAGCCACCCGTTCTCGTCAACCGTTTTGAAGGTGGCGTCGGGCATCTTGTAGTAGCCCTTCATGATGTTGTAGCCGCGCGAGCAGAACTCGCCGATTTCGCCGTTGGGCAGCTCCTCGCCGGTTTCCGGGTCGATGATCTTGCACTGTACGTGCGGGAACGCGTAGCCCACGGTCTCGGTGCGCGTGTCAAGCGGGTCGGTCCAGGCGCTCATGGTGGAGCCCGGGGCCGATTCGGTCTGGCCGTACACCGACACGATGCCGGTCATGTTCATCTCGTCGGGCTGCGCGGCGCGCTTCATGAGCTCGGGCGGGCAGCCGGCGCCGGCCATGATGCCGGTGCGCATGTGGCTGAAGTCGGTCTTGCGGTAATCGGCATGGTTGAACATGGCGATGAACATGGTGGGCACGCCGTTGAACGCGGTGATCTTCTCCTGCGTGATGCAGTGCAGCGAGGCCATGGCGCTGAAGTAGGGCATGGGGCACATGGTGGCGCCGTGGGTCATGGATGACGTCATGGACAGCGTCATGCCGAAGCAGTGGAACATGGGCACGTGGATCATGAAGCGGTCCGCCGTGGACAGGCCCATGCGGTCGCCGATGCACTTGCCGTCGTTGACGACGTTGCGGTGCGTGAGCATGACGCCCTTCGGGAAGCCCGTGGTGCCCGAGGTGTACTGCATGTTGCACACGTCATCGGGGCGGACGTCTGCGGCCATGCGCTGGATCTTCTCAAGCGGCACGAGCTCGGCGCGCTCCATGGCCTGTTCGAAGGTCAGGCAGCCGGGCATCTCGAAGCCGACGGTGATGACGTTGCGCAAAAACGGCAGGCGCTTGCAGTGCAGCTGCTCGCCGGGCTTGGCCTCGGCGATCTCGGGGCACAGCTGGTTGATGATCTGGGCATAGTTGGAGTCCAGGGCGCTGTCAATCATGACCAGGGTATGCGTGTCGGACTGGCGCAGCAGGTACTCGGCCTCGTGGATCTTGTAGGCGGTGTTCACCGTGACCAACACGGCGCCGATCTTGGTGGTGGCCCAGAAGGCGATGTACCACGCGGGCACGTTGGTGGCCCAGACGGCTACCTTGCTGCCGGGCTTGACGCCCATCGACACGAGCGCGCGGGCGAACGTGTCCACGTCGTCGCGGAACTCCTCGTAGGTGCGGGTGTAGTCCAGCGTGGTGTACTTGAAGCAGTACTGGTCGGGGAAGCACTCGACCATCTTGTCGAGCACCTGCGGGAAGGTCAGGTCGATGAGCTCGTCCTTCTTCCACACGTACTCGCCGGTGCCGTCGTGGTTGAGGTAGAGCGTGCGGCGCTTGCCGCGGGTGTCCTCGAACTGCTCCATGTAGTTGACGTAGTGGGGGAAGATGACCTCCATGTCGGTGAGGTCTGCCATCCACGCGGGGTCCCACTCAAGCGACACGAAGCCGTCGTAGTCGATGGAGGACAGCGCCCGCACCACCTCGTCGATGGGCAGGGTGCCTTCGCCCACCAGGTTGAAGGAGCCGTCGTCGTCAGAGTCGCGCATGTGCACGTGCTTGACGTAGGCGCCCAGGTTCTTGATGGTGGTCGCCGGGCTTTCGCCGCCCACGCGGTAGACGTTGTGGACGTCCCACAGGGCGCCCAGGTAGTCGCTGGCGTAGCGGTCCATGATGTCGGTCAGGCGCGAGGTGCTGGAGAAGATGCCGCTGGATTCGATCAGCAGCACCACGCCGTGCTCCTCGGCGTAGGGGACCAGCTGGGAGAGCGCGGCGTGGATGGCGTCCTCGTCATCGTGCTGGACGACCACGCAGACCATGCCCACGCTGGCGGCCTGAGCCAGGTCGATGAGGTCCTTGGCGTCCTGAACCTGTTGTTCGCCCGCTGAGATGTCGACCGAAGAGTCGAACGCGGGGATGGAAAGGCCCTTGTCGCGCAGGGCGCGGGCCGTTGCCTGCGTGTTGTAGCGGTCAAGCGGGCCGCCCTTGCCGGTGAACGCCGCGTTGGTGATGGGGTTGTGGATCTCGATGCCCGAGAAATCCATCTCAAGGGCGGTGCTTACGAGCTCGTCCCAGGAGTGATCGGCCCAGCCGCGGGTGGAAAAGGAAAGCTTCATTAGTTCTGCTCCTCGTAGGCGATCTTGTTGAGCGCGTTGATGTACGCGCGGATGCTGGACTCGACGATGTCGGTGGAGATGCCGCGGCCGGAATACACCTTGCCGTCGGCGATCAGCTTCACGACCGACTCGCCCATGGCCTCGCGGCCCTCGGTGACGGCCTGGATGCTGAAGTCGTCAAGCTCGTAGTGCTTGCCGACCACCGATTCGATGGACTTGAACGAGGAGTCGATGGGGCCGTCGCCCAGGGACACGGCCTCGATGAGCTCGCCGTTCTTGCGCAGCGAGATGTGCGAGGTGGCCTTGAAGCTCAGACCGGAGTTGATGACGTAACCGTCCAGGGTGTAGGTGGGGGGCACCTGCAGCGCGGCGGAGGCCACGATGGCGTCCAACTCGGTGGCGCTCACGCGCTCCTTGCTGGCGGCGATCTTCTTGAAGGCCTCGAACACCGCCTCGGCGTCCTCGTCGGAGAGGCTGTAGCCCAGGCGCTCGACGTACTGCATGACGGTGGCCTGGTCGTCCCCGGCGGTGAGTACCACGCCCTCGACGGCCTCGGAGACGGCGCCGGTGAACAGGGATGCCTTGGAGCGGTCGTCGCAGCACAGGCGGGAGATCTGGTTCATGGCGCGCTTGAGCTCGGTCACGCGCACCTTGCTCTGGGCGCCCAGGGCGTCGGCCTTGGCTGCAAGGATGCGGGCCACGTTGTCGAGCGCGACGACGCCCATGGGGTAGGACGTGGCCTTGACGATGGAGGCGCCGGCCATGACGCCGGCCACGGCGCAGGCGTCGGCCATATTAAGGTTATTGCAGCACGAGATGCCCAGGTCGATATCCTTGAGCTGGGGCGCTGCTTGGCACAGATCGGCGATGAACTGGGCGAACTCCTCGGGGAGCATGGAGCCGGCCGCGTCGCAGACGGTGACCGTCTTGGCGCCGGCGGCGACCACGGCGTCGATGACGCGGGCAAGGTAGGCCACGTCGGTGCGGGTGGCATCGATGGCCACGAACTCGACGTCGTCGGTGAGTTGGGCGCACTTCGCCACCGCCTCGGCGGCATCGGCGATCAGCGTGTCGGCCTTCTTGCGCTGGATGTACTCCATGCAGGAGGGGCTGACGGCCGCTTCCACCTGCAGGCGGACGTGCTTCGCGCCCTTCGCGGCGTTCCAAGCGGCCTGGATGCTGTCGTCGTCCATCTTCACCGGCACGGCAAGCGTGCTGTTCTTCACCAGAGAGGCGATCGACTTGATTCGCAAGCTGTCTACCTTGGAGGACTCGATGCCCTCGACCTCGATGGAGCCCACGCCGATACGGTCTAGGATCTTCACGATTTCCAGCTTTTCCTTGAAGGATAGGGAAAGCGCCTTGGAGGCGATGGCCTCCCTCATCGTGATGTCGCTGACGCGTATGTCTCTCATGTGTGACTCCTGACCTACTATGCGAACGTGATCTTCTTTGAAGATGCTGCTCAACGGTTGATCGCAGCACCCGCAGGTGGCCGAACGCCTACCAAATGCTAAGCAGATAGGTTATCGCAAGTTATAACGTGCCAAGCTGCATAAACGCGGCATTGACGGAAATTAATCCAGAGTTAATACAGCTGCGTGGACGTGGGCGAAGGCGGTATCCACAGATTGCGAAAAGTGTGGGTGTGCACGGTAAGAAGGGGCGGGGGACGAGGGGTGCGAGGGCGCGACACCGGGGAGTTGTAGGGATGCCGGAATGTCTGATTTGGGCTGGGGATCTCCCCTCGCCGCATTGTGCTTGCTTTGCGCAGAAAAGCATGCTGACGTGGCGTTTCTTGGCTATCGGGAGATTGTTTTCGTGCGCTTGCATCGCCTTTGGGGGAGTCGTTGCAACCGGTGGTAGGGGGCCTGCCATGGGGAGGGGCGGACACCCTTGACATACGGTTTTCCGCGTGATATTTTTCATGTCGGCAAAATCATCGAAAGGTGATGACGCAAAGCTATAGGGCCTGAAATGGCAGCCAGTTGCACAGTTTCCCTTCCGGGGAGCTACTGCAGCTGGCTGCTTTTTGTTTCTCCAGTTCAGCTTGCAGATTTTGCTCGCCTTGCGTTGAAGGCGAGCGGGGGTCATAAGCATTGGAACGCGAACCTATGGAGAAGGACTATGATGACTGAGATGACCGCTGAGACCACGACCGAGATCGATGACGACATCACGCTTGCGGACGGCAAGCGCACGCTGACGAACTCGCAGCTGCTTATCCTGGGCTTTATCGCCTCGTACGGCGTGGCGGGTTGCTCCGAGTCCAAGCGCGACATCGCCGAAGCGCTGCAGGTCAGCCTGAAGACCGTCGACCGCGCCATCCTGCGCCTGCGCAAGGAGGGCTTCATCATCTCGGTTGCCCGCTATGCGGAAAACGGCATGCGCCTGAGCAACACCTACCACGTGCCCACGCCGGAGGCGAAAGGCGAGCAGCTGCACGCGATCGCCGGGTAAGGTCGAGTTCTGACAGACCGGGCACGGTACGACGCAGCTCCAAATAGAGCAGGATTCGCGATGGTCCTGCGCCCTTGAAAGCGAAAATCCCGATTCCGAGTACGGAATCGGGATTTTCTTGTTTTGCGGCGCGGTTTCACGAACGGGAAAGGCCCGCGAACTTGTGGCTTATAGGACAAAAAGTGTGTCCGGAACATTTATTCACTCCGTTGCGTACGGGTACCTTGTCGCGTGATGCAATTCGTCCCAGACAAGCCCCTCTCCCCATTTCTGCGGAGCGCCGACCTCGTCTGCCTTGACCCCGTATTCGTCCCTCAGCCTTTCGACATCGGCGTCGGTCGGCATCTCCCGCAAGGTGTCGGCCATGCTTTTCGGGCTCTCCACGTGCAGGTAGCACCACCAGAAGACGGCTTTCGCCCGTTTGAGCGCGCTTAGCCCCCGATGGTTCCTCAAAACGGCCCTCAGCTGGGCGTTGATGGCGCCCTCGATCCTGTTGTTCATCGCCGGCATCGGGCCTTCGGCCGTCAAGCCCGGGCCAAGGTACGTGAACAAGACGCCTTTGTTCACCAGGCGCGTCAGCCCCGACCTCGCCTCGCGGATTCTCCCATGCGCGTAGACCCTGCGTCCGTCGACGATCGACGTCTCCTCGAGGAAGTCCGCCCAGAACTCGCACCATTGCATGTACCTTTCGACCCACCAATCGGCTTGATGGAGGGTCTCGATATGCAGCAATTCCTTCGCCAGCGCGTACAGCTCCTTCCCCGCCTGCAGCTTCGGCCTCGTTGTCGTCTTCCTCCTTACCTGGCAAAACGCGTGGAAAGTGCACCTTTGAACCTTAGTCTCCGGCCACTCCTTCGCCGCCGCCGAGGCGAACCCGGAGCCGCCGTCCGCGACCACCGTGTCAGGCGGCGCGATGCGCGAGAGCGGCGATCGCCAAGCCGAGGCCGTCTCGGCGCGGGCGAGGTGCCAAGACAGAACGTGCGGCTCCGAGCACGCGATGAGGACGACCAGGTCGCGGGCGATCCAGATGCCGTCGACGAACACCACGCGATGAATCTCGTCGACGACCTCGGGCATGGGCCAGATCCCCCAGAACCGCGACGTCTTGCGCCTGAAGGTCCGGCCCTGACCCGGCATATCGAGCTGGGTGTCCTTCGGCAGCAGCCATCCGACGAAGGATCGGAGGTCCCTGGCGGCGGAGTCGTTGGCGTGGGTCGAGCTCGCCCCGCACGCACGGCAGCGCCAGCGCTGCGCGCCGGATCCCGTGCGCCCGTTTCTCTTCATTTCGCATCCGCAAGCCGGGCATTTCTTGTTATTCACGGCGACCTCCGCAAATCGGTGACTTTTTACCGTGATTTTCCGGGCATGACCTGCATATTCACCAATCGACAGACGCACTTTTTGTCCGAGCGGAAAAGTCGATTTATTTGACTTATTCAATAAAAAATGGGCGTTGACCTGCGTCAACGCCCAAAACTGGACACACTATTTGTCCTATAACCCGAACTTGTTCTGTTTCACGAACAGGGAAAGGTTCGCAGGGTCGTTCGGTTTCCCAAGTGCCCGCGGGCCTTTCTGTCGCCGGTCCCGCGAAGCGCTTGGGCTTTGCGGGACCGCGCGTTTTAAGCGTGTGCTAGAAGCGCAGGCTGAGGCAGGACAGGCCGCCGTCGATCTTGCGGTACTCGGAGGTGTCCACCACCAGCGTCTTGTAGCCCAGGTCCTGGACGGCCTTGAGCACGGTGGGATAGCCCTCGGCCACGATGACGGTGCCGTTGACCCAGATGCAGTTCGCGCCGTAGGCCTCGTCCTCGGGCACGATCACCTTGTTGTACTTGGCGAAGTCGGGCTTGTCGATGAACTCGCCGGACACCAGCATGTTGTTGTCCTCGATGTAGTTCACGCCGGTCTTGAGGTGCAGGACCTCCTCCAGCGGGACCTCGGAGCCCTCCAGGCCCCAACCGGCCAGGATCTCGCAGAACTGGCGGATGCCCTCTTCGTTGGTGCGGGCGGAGCGGCCCACGTAGAAGTGGTCGCCCACCATCATGACGTCGCCGCCGTCAAGGGTGCCGGGGGCGACGATGTGCTTGACGTGCTCGTCGTCGAAGAAGCGACGGACCACGGGTTCGATCTCGTCCTTTTCACCGTTGCGACTGGCAGCGCCGGGGTTGGTGATGATGGCGCCGCAGCGGGTGATGACGGCCGGGTCCTCGACGAAGCAGCTGTCCGGGAACTGCTCGAGTGCAGGCAGGACGGTGACGTCGACGCCGCACTGCTCGAGGGCATGCTCGTAGTCGTAGTGCTCCTCGATGGCGCACTCGTAGATGGGCTGGCCCAGCTCGGGTGCGCTGGTGATGCCGTCGCACAGCGACTTACCAGGGCGGCGGATGATGACATGGTTGAACTTCGTCATGCTTCTCTCTCCTTGGGTGCATGGTTGCCGGCGCGCATTGCAGCTGCTTGTCGCGCGGCACGTTCGTAGGGATATAAGATAGCTGCTTCCTTGGGCATTATAGCCCGGAAGCCGGCGAAACGAGCGGGAAACAAGGTGTTGCCTGCGGTGGACTTAATGTCGGGGGTTTGGGGTAGGCGTGTTTGGCGGCGGCGCGGGGATGAAATGGCATCGGTTGGGTAAGGGCGGACTGACCTGCGGGCATTGCAGCAGTCTCACTGTTTTCGCCAGCTAGCCCCAGTAGGTCCGAACACGCAGCTCAGCGGGCTATTCGGCCGCGGTTTCGCTTGGCGGGCTTTCCCGATGCGGGGCTTTCGCCGCTCGAAGATACACCGGCTGCGGAGTCGGCCACGGCAGCTTCGCCGCCCTTGTCGCCAAGCTGGGTTGCCACGATGGCGGCGAAGATGAACGCGAAGCCCACCGCCATGCGGGCCGTGAGCACCTCGCCGAAGAACGCCACGCTGAACAGCGCGCAGAACACGCTTTCGAGCGAGCAGAGCAGGCCGGCCTCGGAGGGGGACAGGTTGGCCTGCGCCATGTTCTGCGCCACAGCGCCGAAGGCCGCCGAGAGCATGGCCACGTAGGTCATGGCGCCGATGAACTCGGGCGTGGCGACCTGCGCCATAGTGGGCATAGGCTGCGTGACCAGGGCGAGCAGCAGGGCCAGGATCCCGGCGGTGAACTGCTGGACGACCGTGATGGTCAGGACGTCATTGTCGCGCATGACCAGGCCGATGATCACGATCTCGCCGCCGTAGAGAAACGCTGAGGCGATGCTCACGCCGTCTCCTAAGCTGATGGAGAAGCCCTCGGTCAGCGACACCAGCCCGATGCCGACGGTGCAGATAGCTGCCGCGATAAGGGTTTTCGCAGGCGGACGGCGACGGGAGACCACCCACCAGATAAACGGCACGGTCAAGCAATAGCACGCACTCAAAAAGGCGTTTTTCGATGGCGTGGTCAGGCCCAGGCCCAGAAACTGCGTCCAGAAGCCGACGAACGTGGCCATGCCGATGATCAGGCCCGCCTTCAACGTTTTGCGGCAGAAGTTGCGCTTGAGGTGGGGAAACAAGAGAATGACCAGCACAACGCCCGCTCCAAGGAAGCGGATGGCGGTAAACCAGGTGGCGCCCACGGTGCCGATGGCGCCTTTACCGATCACGAAGCCCAGGCCCCAAACCGCGGCCGCCGTCATAAGGATGAGACGATATACGTTCAGCGGGTACTGCTTGTCGGTGATGCCCATGATGCTCAGCTCCTGGCAACTCGGAAAACGATACGGTTAGCGCAACGGGGCTAGGATGTCGGTCGCCTCTTCAAGCAAATGCATGAAATGGATGCCCCGTTGCCTGCACGGCGAGGACGACCCCATATCGCTCATTTGATTGAGGAGCGCGCGCAGATCATCGTAGAAACCGTTCAAATTGAACAGTATGCACGGCCCGTCCAACAGTTCAAGGCCTATGAGGGAAATGACCTCTGAAACCTCCTCCAATGTCCCCGTGCCCCCAGACATGGCGATGAGCGCGCCGAGGCTCATCGCAGCTCCTTCGTTCGCTTGCGCACCGGCTTCCGAAGCCCGATGCTTCGCGGGGCCGTGCTCCGGACGATACGCTCGTCCGGAGCACGGCCCCTTGCGATTTGCGACGCTTTCATGCCTATCAAGCCTGGGCGCGGTTTCCCCACGTCTGTTCGCCCTGGTGGGACGCTTGCCGGCTTATGATCGGGCTATCGGGTTTGATGGCCCGGCAAAGCGCTAGAAGTTAACGTTGCCGACCTCGGAGAGCTTCAGGTCGGGGTTGTGGTCGATGGCCCAGTTCACGTTCCAGGAGTTCGTGAACAACAGCAGCCTGCCGCCGCGCATGTCCTCGACTAGCTTGGTGTCGCGCGTGATGTTCAGGCGCGAGGTGTCCAGCTCGTTGAGGTCGTTGGCGATCCAGCGGATGTCGGTGTAGGGCATGCCCTGGCGACGCACCTCCACGCCGTATTCGTTCTTCAGACGCGTTTCGAGCACGTCGAGCTGCAGTACGCCGACGACGCCGCAGATGACGCTTTCCATGCCGAAGCCGGGCTCGCGGAAGATCTGCACGGCGCCTTCCTGGGCCAGCTCATGCATGCCCTTCACGAATTGCTTGCGCTTGAGCGTGTTCACCTGCGTGATGCGCGCGAAATGCTCCGGCGAGAACGTGGGGATGGGCGGGAACTGCACGTGCTCTCCCTTGCACACCGTGTCGCCGATGCTGAAGATGCCGGGGTCGAACAGGCCCACGATGTCGCCGGCGTATGCCTCGTCGACCGTAGCGCGATCATCGGCCATAAGCGACGTGCCCGTTGCCAGCTTCAGCTTCTTGCCGCCCTGCACGTGGAACGCTTCCATGCCGCGCTCGAACTTGCCCGAGCAGATGCGCACGAACGCGATGCGGTCGCGGTGGTTCTTATCCATGTTCGCCTGGATTTTGAACACGAAGCCTGCGAATTCCTTGCGCTGCGGGTCGACTAGGTCGCCCGAAATGGTGTCGGTGTAGGGCAGCGGCGCGGGGGCCAGGCGCAGGAATTCCTTCAGGAACGGTTCCACGCCGAAGTTGGTGAGCGCCGAGCCGAAGAACACCGGCGACAGCTTGCCTGCGCGCACCGCGTCCAGATCGAACTCGTCGGCGGCGCCGTCGAGCAGCTCGATGTCGTCCATGAGGTTCTGGTGGTTGTCGGAGCCGATGAGCTCGTCAAGGGCTGCGTCGCCCAGCTCGGCCTCGATCTCGGCGACCTTCTTGGCGGAGTTGCCGCGGCCCTCGCCGTCGAAGGCGATGACGTTGCGCGTTTGGCGGTCGAACACGCCTCGGAACGTGCGGCCGTTGCCGATGGGCCAGTTCATGGGGTAGGTGCCGATGCCGAGCACCGTTTCGATCTCCTCCATGAGCTCGAACGGGTCGCGGCTTTCGCGGTCCATCTTGTTCACGAACGTGAAGATGGGGATGTGGCGCAGCGTGCACACCTTGAACAGCTTCTTCGTCTGCGCCTCGACGCCCTTGGCAGCGTCGATGACCATGACGGCGGCGTCGGCGGCCATGAGCGTGCGGTATGTGTCCTCGGAAAAGTCCTGGTGGCCGGGGGTGTCAAGGATGTTGACGCAGCAGCCGTCGTGCTCGAACTGCAGCACGGAGGAGGTGACGGAGATGCCGCGCTCCTTCTCGATGTCCATCCAGTCGGAGACGGCGTGCTTCGAGCTTGCCTTTCCCTTGACCGAGCCGGCGGTCTGGATGCTGCCTGAATACAGCAGCAGCTTCTCGGTCAGCGTGGTTTTGCCCGCGTCGGGGTGCGAGATGATCGCGAACGTGCGACGCGACGCGATGTGTTCTGCCAGCGTTGGCATGGGGTTCCTTTCCGCAAAACGGCCGATGGCGCGCCCTGTGACGCGTTGCCGGCCGATGTGGTTTGAGCGTAACTAAATTAGTATAGCGGGATGCCTCGATGGGCGGAAGGGGGGCTTGCAAGCGCATAGGGAAAGAACAGGAAATACCGGTCATAATCGGTGACCGGCGATGGTGGCGAGGGGGTGTTCCTATAGTTCTGTCAAGAGGGATTCGCCCTTTCGATGGGCGTTTTCGGCAATGCTGACGCAGGCCCTGCCGGGCCCGCGATCTCCGCCGGCCCATGCGTCAAATGCTCGCTACCGAAGTTCATCGATAGCATATCTCAGGCCGTAATGGATCCCTTGTCGCTCTGCTGCCCTAATCGGGCCGATTGTCCGCGCCCTCGCAATCCCGCTGCCATCGCGCAGGTCTTAGAGATCGTGCCGCGCCCGCTCATACTCGTGAGCGCGGTATCATCATCAGCGACGCCGGTCATCACCCAAATCTGCTCGCCGCCGAGCCCGCACTCGAATTCGGGCTCGGCGCGATGGCGTGCGAGGCGCAGGAGCTTGAGCCTACCCCTTGACGCGGCGGTATACGATAGGGTCATCGAATCCGAAGACCCGCTTGCCGTTTACTTCCATGGTCTCGACGACCTCAAGCGCGTCGTCGGAAAACCTCTCGAAAAGGCGGAACTTCATTGTCGGCGTGAACATGGAGTCAGACCCTCCCTCCCATATGCCGTTGCGCTCGCGGTAGAGCGCCGGCGCAAATTTGCGGGATTTCTTGAGGGATGCGTACTGCGCGGGCACCATGGTTCTATACGAGAGGGTGCGCTTGTCGTTGCCCTCCGGGGCATCGTAGGAGGTTAGCAGAATGCCATCCTGCTCTTCTGTGAACAGGAACAGGTGCGGCGACGAAGAGCTTTTCCCATCAATCTCGTAGTAGCTCTCCTCGACCATGAACACGCCGGAAAAATCTGCCGGAAGGTTCAAAATCTTGTCGTTACATGCGGTGTTGACGTGTCTGGCAAGAGGGAAAGGCTCTCCGGCCGCCTTCTTCGCCTCGAACTGCTCACGGTTGTCGAAGCTCCCCAGGAGAAGCCCCATGAAGTCATCCAGCTTTGACATTGTTCACTATTTCCTTTCCGATTGACAGGGGAATATGTCAATTCGTCGGTCAAGGATAGCCCTGGTTCTAGACGTCTGCGAAAACGTTACGGCAACCGCACGTTGACTTCAAATAACGCCTATGAAAGACCGACGGGCTTGGCGGGTTAGTTGGGCAACTGACAGCCGAGTCGGCGCCGTCTCTCAATCCGCCAGCACGTCGAAGCTGAGCGACTTGATGCTGCAGGCGTAGCCATGCGCGAAAAAAGACTCGGCCACAACAGTTCCAGAATCGTCGTCTGCCCAGGCGTCTCGCGAAGGAAAATCACGCGCTAGGAAGCGCAAGGAGGAACCATATGTATATCCCGGACAGCTATCTCGATGAGCTTATCGCCTCCGACATCCCCGGCGGGATCGACCTGACCACGCATGTGCTGGGCATCGGCGCGCAGCCGGGCCGCATGGAGTACTACACGCGCGACGCGGCCCTGCTTTGCGGGACCGAGGAGGCCGCCCGCATCTTCGGCCGCTTCGGCTGCACGGTGGCCGAGGCGCTTCCCAGCGGCAGCATGCTCGCGCCTGGCGACGTGTTCATGACCGTTGAGGGCCCTGCTGCCGGCCTGCATATGGGGTGGAAGATCTGCCTGAACATCTTCGAGTACTATTGCGCGCTTGCCACCAAGGCCAGGCAGATGGCGGACGCCGTGCATGCCGTGAACCCGCTGTAGGGGAGCGTTGCCCCCCCCCCGGGCCGAGCGTTGAGCGCGGCCGCCGGCTTATCGGGCTGCGCTTTCGGGTCGCGGGTTCAGCTTGACGCCGCCTCGCGCGGCGCCAGGGCCTTTTGCAGCGTTTCGTCGTATTCGAAATCGAAATCGGATTCCACGGTGATGCCGCCGCCGACGCCGAGCGATGTCCTTTTCCCTTCTCGTACGATGGTTCGGATCGCGATGTTCAGGTCGCAGTCGCCGGTATCCGAGAAGTATCCGATGCTGCCCGTGTACAAGCCCCTGCTCGATCGTTCGAGCTCGTCGATGATCTGCATCGCGCGGATCTTCGGGGCGCCCGTGATGGAGCCTCCGGGAAACGCCGCCTGCACCGCGTCCACGGCGCACCGGTCTTCCCTGAGAGCGCCTTCGACGGTTGCCACAAGATGAAAGACCGTCGGATAGGCCTCGACCGAGAATCTGCCTGCGGTCTTGATGGAGCCCGGTTCGCAGGTGATCGACAGGTCGTTCCTTTCCAGATCGACGATCATCGTCAACTCGCTGAGATCCTTCTCGCTGCAGGCGAGCTCTTCGCGGTACGCAAGGTCCTCGGCAGGCGTGCGCCCGCGCGGGCGTGTGCCCTTTATCGGGCGCGTGACCGCATGGCCGGAGCGGATCTCCATGAATCGCTCCATGCTCGAGCAGCATATGTCGAGGCCCGGCGCTCGCAGGTAAGCGGAGAAGGGCGCGGGGTTGTAGGTGCGCAGATATCGGTAGATGCTGTAGGGGTCTTCGGAGGTTTCAAGGGAAAGCTGTTGCGTCATGTTCACGACATAGGCGTCCCCGGCGTGCAGGTATTCAACCAGGCGAGCCAACGTGTCCTCGTAGCTTTTGCGCGTGAAGGCAGATGCGAACGGCGCCAGGCTGTTTTTGCGCGCAGGACGCGAGACGCAAGGGCATCTAGCGATAAGGTCATCCGCCCAGGCCGCAGCTTCGTCTGCCGTCATCGTCTTTCCCTTGCAGCAGCAGAACAGAGCTTGCTTCCGAAGGTCCTCGATGATCAGCAGGTCGTAAAAGACCATGCTCGCCTCCGGCATCTCGGAGTTCCGCTCGTGCACGGTCGGGACGCCGCAAAGCTCGCGGCCGAAGTCGTATCCCAGGTACCCTATCGCACCGCCCGTTAGCGGCAGGCGCGGGTCTTTCGTCCCGGCATCGGCTTGCAGATGCTCCTTGACGACGTCGAAGAAGCTGCTTTTCACGGGTTTGCCGTTTACCAGGCACGCCCCATGTTTCTGCTCGATTATGAGATATGGGAAAAGACCCAGGATCGAATAGCGCCCCTGGGTGCCGGGCATGGAGGAGTCCAGGAAGGCGAGCCTGTCTGCGTCCCGCGCGCGTTCTACGATATCGGCAAGCGGGCGGTGGCGATTCAAGGGGATGACCGATGTGCTCATCGCGGCTCTCCTCCCTCGACCTTACCTGTCGGCTTCGCAAGCTCGGCGCTTCTTTCCTCGACGGCCTTCTTTCGGCGGTGCTTCTTCTCGGCATAGGCTTGGTTCACCATATGCGACACGTGCCCCGGTTCGAATCTGGTTTCCCCGAGGCGGGTAACGGGCATGGCGCCCATAAGCGAGTTGGTGAGGAACACCTCGCTGGCTGTTGCCAACTCGGACGGCGTGAAGGGGCGCTCGACGGCCCCCGTCAGGTCGATTGCAAGCTGACGCATGATGCCTGGCAGCAATCCGCAGGAAACAGGGGGAGTCACGACTTCCCCTGCGATGACGGCGAAGATGTTCGAGACGGCGCCTTCGGCAACCTCCCCGTGCGCGTTCAGGAACAGCGGTTCGTCGATGCCTCGTTCGCGCGCACGACGCTTCTCGATGATGTTCTCGGCATAGGCGAGCGTCTTCATACGCGTAAGGGGAGATGACTCGTTTCTGCGCACGGAACTGAAATCGCAGGAAAATGCGCGTTTTGCGTTCGGGCTTGCATACGGGTTGCGCCTTGTCGAGGCGATGCGGTTGCGATTTGCGACCGTCAGCTTCAGGGCCCATTCGCCTGTTGGGTCAAGTTCTGCGCACGCGCGCAGCGCAAGCGCCCGCAAGTCCGCGTGTGCGGCTTCGATGCCGAAAAACTTCAGCGTCTCCTCCATGCGCGTTAGGTGCTCGTCTAGGAACAGGGGCGTCTGCCCTGATACCGCGATCGTCTCGAAGGCCCCTATGCCGAAGAAGAAGCCGTCATCCGCGTATGCCCAGCCCTCCTCCGCTCCAGGGGCTATGATCTGCTCATGCGCCTTCATCCGCTGTTCTCCTTCCTTGGGCTTTCATGAAGTTCGCTATCAGCTCGTGCCCATACAGGGTGCGAGCAGCTTCGGGATGGAACTGCACGCCGAATAGCGGCAGCCGTGCATGGCGCAGCGCCATCACCGCGCCGTCGTCGCTGCGCGCATCCACGACCAGGCAGGAGGGGAGGCTCTGCTCGTCTACCACAAGGGAGTGGTAACGCGTCACCGGAAACTGCGCGGGAAGGCCCCGAAACAGCCCGTTCCCGTTCGCATGAATCGCCGTCACTTTCCCGTGCATGGGCCGCTTGCCGCGTATGATCTGCGCGCCGAATGCGGCGGCCAGGACTTGATGGCCCAGGCAGACGCCTAGAAGCGGTATGCGTCGCTCGACTGCCCAACGAACGGTTTGAATGCAATGCCCGCAATCCGCCGGGCTTTTGGGCCCGGGCGATATGACGATCCCGTCAAGCGCGCTCTGCGCATCCATCTGCTCGATGCCCTCCAACGAGACCTCGTCGTTTTTCTTTACGACCATATCCGCCCCCAGTTCGGCAAAGTAGCTTGCGAGCATCGCTGTGAAGGAGTCGTAGTTGTCGATCATGAGGTACATGAATCCGCCCATCCCAACGTATTTGAAGCGAAAAAAAGACTGCCGAGGCAAGCCTGTTATGGCTGGCTTCGGCAGTCTTCCTGCATTTTCCCGTGCAGGGCACACCTTGTGTCGCGTAGTATAACGCGCCCGAGGATTGCGGGCAAGAAATGTGCGATATGCGCAAGGTCATCCGATTTGGCTGCAACGTGTCAGCAAGTTGCCTGCGCGCTACAGGAGCCGGTATGTGCGGCCTTCGTAGTCGATGACGCCTTCCTTGCGCAGCTTCGACAGCTCGTTCGACAACGCGCTGCGGTCGACGCTGAGGTAGCTTGCCAGCTTGGTTTGGCTGTAGGGGATGGCGAAGGCGCGGGCGCCGGCCTTTTTCTGCTGCTGCGAGAGGAAGGCGAGGATCTTGCCCCGAATGGTTTTGGGGGTCATGGCGATGGCGCGGCGGTTCATGTCAAGGTTGCTTAATGCTAAGGCGCGCATGAGGTTCGAGGAGATGTGCGCGTGGCAGCCGCACTGCTTGGGGCAAGGGTGGATGATGCGCTCGGCTTTGAGCAGCACCACCTCGCAGGCCGAATCTGCCAGCACGTCGATGTCGAGGGGCTCCATGCTGCAGGCGTATCCGTGAGCGAAAAGCGAGCCGGGCCCCAAGATGTCCAGGATCGTCGTCTCGCCCCAGGCGTCCGAGACCTCGATCCTCACGCGCCCGGACAGGACGATGCCGAGGTGCTCGGTGGGCTGGCCGGCGCGCATGATCCGCTCCTCCCGGCCGAAAGCCCTTCTTCTCGCCTCGAGGCAAGGCAGCATCAGGTTCGCTTCGTCCTGGGCTATGCCGGCGAAAAGCATTGAAGAAGAAGTGGGGATATCAAGCATTGGCATCACCTGTAGGTTCTACAACAGAAACGTACGAGACACAACAGTATAGTGCAGTCACTTCGAAAATACACCCTTTGATCGAGGAGCGCGAGATGACTGACGGGAACATGTTCTGCTTCCAATGCGAGCAAACGGCGGGATGCACCGCCT